>DATFIL010000028.1:0-2378 GCA_035270145.1 Desulfobacter sp.
TGATCTGTGGATGTCTGGACCATAAAATCCATTCTTTCCTGGACAGATACTTATTTTTCCCAGCGTAGCATAGACAGCCCCAGGCTTACAGCCGAAATCCTTTTGGCACAGGCCCTGGGGCTGCGGCGTCTTGATCTTTACCTTCAGCATGACCGGCCTCTGGAAAAGCAGGAACTTGCAGCATTTAAAATTCTTATCCGCCGCAGGATTGCAAGGGAGCCTGTGGCTTATATCACAGGGCGTAAAGGGTTTTTCAATGAGCAGTTCAAGGTTGCCCCAGGGGTTCTCATCCCCAGGCCGGATACGGAAACCCTGGTGGAAACAGCTGTGGAAATATTGTCGGAAATAAAACAGCGTGGCAGGCAGGCCCGGGTGATCGAGCTTGGGGTTGGGTCTGGTGCAGTCATTCTTTCCATTGCCAATGCCTGTGAAGGTCCGCTATATTTTGGAAATGAGATTTCTTCGGTTGCACTCACCATGGCTTGCGCCAATGTAAAGGCCTTTGCCCGAACCCCGGTATCGCTATTTAGAGGGGACTGGCTTGCCGCGGTAGCACCGCAGCCGCTGTTTGATCTGATTCTGTCCAATCCGCCCTATATTCCCAGTGCTGATATTGAATCCCTGGCTCCGGAGGTCAGGGATCATGAACCGCGCCAAGCATTGGACGGCGGGCCTGACGGCCTGGATGCCGTCAGGGTGATTCTTGCCCAGGCAGGTGACAGGCTTTTGCCCTGCGGTCGTTTGATCCTTGAGATTGGATTTGACCAAAAATCCCTGGTCAAGAGCCTTGCCCGAGAATTTTCCTGGGTGGTTGAACTGGATTTTATTAAAGATCTTGCCGGTCATCACCGGCTGGCTGTTTTCAAAAAATAAATTGATTGTTTCCTCTCTTTTTGATATAGAACTTTGGATTTTGCTTTTGCAAACAGATAACACACGCTTGCGGACCTGTGATCCGGTGCTTTTGAAAAGTCGATCTTGGGGATGAAGCAAGCGGATGAACATTAAAAACCATTGAAAAACTGGAGAAAACATGGCTTACATTACAATTAAAGAATTACTGGAAGCAGGGGTACATTTCGGACATCAGACCAAACGCTGGAACCCCAAAATGAAACGGTACATTTTCGGTGCCAGAAACGGAATTTATATTATTGATCTTCAGCAGACCGTTAAATTGTACCGGCAGGCCCATGATTTTATAAAAAATATTGCTGAAAACGGTGGTGATGTGTTGTTTGTGGGTACAAAAAAACAGGCGTCCGAAGCCATTTATGAAGAAGCCAACAGGGCGGAAAGTTTTTATGTTGAAAACCGCTGGTTAGGCGGCATGCTGACCAATTTCCAGACCATAAAAAATAATATTTCCCGGTTTCATTTTTTAAATTCCATTGAAGATGACGGTACGCTGGAAAATTATCCTAAAAAAGAACAGGCCAAAATGCTCAAGGATAAAGCAAAACTTGAGTTTGCCATTGGCGGCATTTCCAACATGAAAAAGCTGCCTGCAGCCTTGTTTATTATTGATTCCAAAAATGAAACCATTGCCGTAAAAGAAGCAAAACGCCTGGGGATTCCCATTGTTGCTGTGGTTGATACCAATTGTGACCCCGATGACATAGATTATGTTATTCCCGGCAATGATGATGCCATTCGTTCCATTCGTTTATTTGCCTCCCGGGTTGCCGATGCCGTAATTGAAGGCCGTCAGATCTGGCAAGAACGCCGGCGTGCACAGTCAGACAAGGATGAAGGGGGTGCTAAGGCCTCTGAGCATTCAGGTGAACAAATTGGTGTCGAGGTCGTTTCTGACGGAACAGATGGGCCGGTGATTGAAAAAATTAAAAGAAAAACAGCTGCTGAGGAAAATATAGAAACCCAGGAATCTGCAACTGCTGAATAACAGCCATGGGTTGATATCGTCTATTCAAACCTTTAGGCGTAACCCACAATAAAACGAAAAAAAATTTAATACGGTGTCGTTGCGCTTATATAACAATACGCCCACGGGCTGAACTGATCTTTATCATGCTTCAGCCCATTAAAGAAAGTTTAAAGATCTGTGTCGATTACACAGGCTTTTTTATAAAAAATAATAAAGATTTTAAATATTTCGAAACAAAGGAGCATACAAAATGGCTGAGATTACTGCACAAATGGTAAAGGAGCTTCGTGCTGCCACCGGGTCGGGGATTATGGACTGCAAAAAAGTCCTGGCCGATGCTGACGGGAATATGGACAAGGCAATTGAGCTTCTTCGCAAAAAAGGCCTGGCCAAAGCAGCCAAGCGCGCAGGGCGGTCGACCAGTGAAGGCATTATTTATTCCTACATCCATACCGGTGCAAAACTGGGTGTGCTGCTTGAAGTGAACTGTGAA
>DATFIL010000029.1:0-2242 GCA_035270145.1 Desulfobacter sp.
TTCAATTTCGGCTTTGCGTGCCCCGCTGTCCAGCAAAGGGCCTGCCAGGGCAGCGCCCAGGGTGACCACCCAGTTTTGAAACAGCAAGTCCAAAGTACCGCTGGAAAATGCAGCTGAGGCAGACAGGGTCAGTGCCGGCAACAGGTCGGCCTTGGCCGCTTCCACATCCAGGGCAGCCGCTTCAAGGCGCATCCGGGCGGCCCTGATATCAGCCCTGTTTTCGAGCAGGTCAGCGGGTATCCCGAACTGGGGCACCAGAAAGGTTTGGGGAAAGTCTGTGGTGGATACCGCTACAGGGGTCCCGGGTGTCCGGCCTAAATACAGGCCCAGGGCATTGACCCGTTGTTTTTCATTTTTCTCAAGCAAGGGCATTACAGAAAGCACCTGGGCCAGGGCTTGCCGCTGCTGAGATACCTCCAGGGCCGTGGCCATGCCGTTGATAAATCGCAATTCCTGCAGTTTCAGCGTCATCCGGTTGGCTTCTATCTGTCGGGTAAGCACTTGAATACGGGTCCGCACGGACAGAATATCCACCCAGGTATCAGCAATATCCGTGGACAAGGTCAGTGCGCCGTCCGCCAGATCCTGGCGTGCTGCAAGGTATTCCAGCTCACTGGCATTGACATCGGCACGGGTTTTACCCCACAGGTCCAGGGTATATCCCGCAGCCAGGGAAGCTGAATAACGGTGGTCATTATCCGAAGAACGTGATTGATCGCGGGTTTTAGATTGGGAGTAATTTTGTTCGCCGCCAAGAGAATAATCAAGGGAAGGACCAAGATTTGACTTTTTGCTTTTCACGTTAGCCAGAGCTTGGTCAGCCCGGGCTTTAAGCACGTTTAAATCATAATTGGCACCAAGCCCTGTTTGAATCAGCCGGCTCAATTCATCGACCCCAAACTGCTGCCACCACCCGCCATCTATATTTTCTTTGCCGGTTTGGGGCGTGTCAATACCAGACGTATGAACATAAGCGTCAGGGATATCAACGGGCATCACAGCCGCAGGATCAGGGGAGATCAGATTGCAGCCGGCAATAAAAAAAACCGACATCAATACAATGGAAATCAGAGTATAACGCATTATTTCACAACCCACTGTCTATCAATTAAAAATTATTGACAGGCAGAAATATACCATGGCCTTTGAGCTATAGCCAGATCATTTCACTGGGCCAGCAGGGCAAGCGCATTTTTTATGATTGATCCATTGGGGTCTGAATATAAAACGCCGCATGCACAGAATATAATAATATGCCCTATGCATGCGGGTTTTAAGCCATTGATTAAAAATCTTCGAAGTCACTCTCATCATTAAAAGGAATTACCTGATTTGGCTGAATCCCTCTATTATCATGTTTTATGAAATTTTTTTTTGGGGATTTGATTTTTTTGGGTACGGATGCTGATGTTACTGTTCGGGATAAAGACCCGTCTCCATTATCCTGCGTCCTTTGTCCCGTAATGACCATAATTAGATCCAGGACAAAAGATTTAAGTTGTTCTGCCTGGGCATTCATTTCTTCGGAAGCAGATGCGGACTCCTCTGCATTGGCTGCATTCTGTTGAACAACTTTATCCATTTCCGCAATGGCAATATTCACCTGCTCAATGCCCTTGGACTGTTCATTGGAGGCTTCAGAAATTTCAGCAACAATCGCGCCAACCTTTCCCGAGCTTTCGGCAACCTTGCCAAATGCATCGTTGGTCGTTGCGACCAGTTCCGATCCATTGCTTACCTTTTTAACGGTTCCCTCGATTAATTCGGCAGTATTCTTTGCTGCCTCGGCCGACCGCATGGCGAGGTTTCTTACCTCATCTGCAACCACGGCAAAACCGGCACCGGCGTCACCGGCCCTGGCTGCCTCCACGGCGGCATTAAGGGCAAGAAGATTGGTCTGGAATGCGATCTCATCAATGGTTTTAATTATTTTGAATGTTTCTTCACTGGCTTTGGAGATATCTTCCATGGAAATGGTCAACTGTGCCATGGATTCATTCGCAGCCGTGACCACCTGATTGGTATCCTTCATGAGGGTGTCTGCATGGCCTGCATTTTCAGCATTTTTCTTTGTCATGGAAGCCATTTCTTCCATGGATGAAGATGTCTCTTCAATGGATGCTGCCTGCTCGGAAGACCCTTCAGCCAGGGACTGACTGGATGTTGATACTTCATTGGATGCAGACGTTACTTGTTCAGCCCCATCACCGAGCCCTTCGATAATCCGGTTGATGGGCAGGCT
>DATFIL010000030.1:0-2293 GCA_035270145.1 Desulfobacter sp.
TCCATTGAGTTACCCAAGAGCGGCAAAACAATAAAAATAGCACGACTTCTGCTGGCCAAAGGCGGACAAAAACAGGTCGTCTATTACTGGTTCCAGTCCCGGGGCCGGATTATCAGTTCAGAATATATGCAAAAAATATGGCTGGTGGTGGATTCAATTACGAAAAACCGGACGGACGGCTCCTTTGTCCGCCTGATTGCACCGGTCATAAAAAATGAAGCAACAGCAGAAGCGCTTTTAACGCAATTTGCAGATGCGGTTTACCCTGCCCTCAATCAATTTATTCCCAATTAATTTTATGAAATTAAAGCAGACGATTCAGACCTTTGTGATTGCCGTTGCATTTGCCTTGCTGTACTGGTCGACGTTAAAGGATCTTATAGGGGATTGGTTCAATGATCCCAATTTTTCTCATGGCTTTCTTATTCCCTTTGTTGCCGGCTATATGGTCTGGTATCGCCAGAATCACCTGCGTCAGATTCCATGCAAATCGTCAATATCAGGTATTTTCATCATCATTTTCGGTATGATGGTATATATGGCAGGTAACCTTGGCGCTGAATTGTTTTTAATGCGGACATCCATGATCATCACTCTGGCCGGCATCATAGCGTTCAGCTTTGGGACGGCCATGCTCAAAGCCGTTGCCGTGCCGCTGTGTTATCTGATCATGATGATTCCTATTCCAGCCATTATCTGGAACAAAATCGCGTTTCCCCTTCAGCTTTTTGCTGCCGGAATTTCCTCGGAAACCATCAGCATGGTCGGCATCCCGGTGTTCAGGGAGGGCAATATCCTTCACCTGGCCAATACTTCCCTGGAGGTTGTGGACGCCTGTTCAGGAATTCGCTCGTTGACTTCTCTGCTGGCCCTGACCGGCGCGTTTGCCTTTTTATCCCATGTCAGCCTGTGGAAAAAATGGGTGATATTTTTATCCGCCATTCCCATTGCCGTTGCCGTAAACGTTGTCCGGCTGACCATCACCGGCATGCTCGCGGCCTGGGTGGGCCCGGAAACCGCCCATGGATTTCTTCATGACATGTCCGGCTTAATCGTCTTTGGCATAGCCCTTGTTCTGGTTTATCTTTTATTCATTTTATTAAAGAAAATTGGCAAAAAATCCCGCAATACTTCTGACCATTGATGTAGAAGACTGGTTTCAGGTTGAAAATTTCAAGTCGTATATTGACTTTTCAACCTGGAATTCCTTTGAACTCCGGGTGGAAAAAAATACCCACCTGATCCTGGATCTGCTGGATACCTTTTCTTTTAACCCCAAAGCCACCTTTTTTATTCTTGGCTGGATTGCAGAACGGCGACCTACTTTAGTCAGGCAAATCCGGGACCGCGGCCATGAAGTCGCCTCCCACGGCGACAACCACCACCTTTGCACAGCGCTGGATAAAAATCAGCTGGCCCAAGACCTTCTGACCAGTAAAAAACGGCTTGAAGATATAACAGGCCATGCCGTTTACGGATATCGGGCCCCAAGTTTTGCCATTAACGACCAGGTTCTGGAGATGATCAAGCAGGCAGGCTACCTGTACGATTCCAGTTATAACTCTTTTTCAGCCCATGGCAGATACGGCAGCATTGATCTGTCAAAAACGGTAAAAAACGGCGGAAGCTATCAA
Organism: Desulfobacter sp.; assembly: GCA_035270145.1. Lineage (GTDB taxonomy): Bacteria > Desulfobacterota > Desulfobacteria > Desulfobacterales > Desulfobacteraceae > Desulfobacter. The sequence continues at coordinate 1,635 of DATFIL010000030.1, forward strand.
CTGGACAACCATTTTTTCGAACTGCCGGTCAGCAACCTGCGCCTATGCAACAAAACCATCCCTTTGGGCGGCGGCGGGTATTTCAGATTGTACCCAACCTCTTTTTTCAAGCACGGCATAACGCGTGTCCTGAAAAAAAATAACGCCTTTATTTTTTATGCCCATCCATGGGAATTTGACCCAAATCAGCCACGAGTCCACCAGGCATCCCGCGGATTTAAGTTCAGGCACTATATCAATCTGAACAAAACAGAAAACAAATTAAAACAGATAATCAACAGTTTCTCTGGTTGCGCGTTTGTTACGTGCCGGCGCTATCTTGATGTATGAAAGGATAAATAATATTGGAAAAAGATATTAAAATAGCCGTTGTTGGTCTGGGTTACGTAGGGCTGCCGTTAGCCATACATTTTGGTACAAAATATCCAACCATCGGCTTTGATTTAAAGCAGTCCATTGTTGATAATAGTCTTGCCCACAAAGATCCTACCGGCGAAGTTTCAAAAGAAGAATTTGAAAATGCCGCATATTTTACACCAACTACGGCCCCAGAGCGCATGTCCGATGCCGATATCATTGTTGTGGCGGTGCCAACCCCCATAGACAATGCAAGGCAGCCTGATCTTTACCCGGTTAAAAGTGCGTCTTGTACAGTGGGA
>DATFIL010000031.1:0-2038 GCA_035270145.1 Desulfobacter sp.
AACCTTTGAACTGTTCGATCCCAAAATCAACCTGATTCACCTCCACGGCGTGGATACGCGCCTTAAGCCCCCCAAAGACCACATTGGCCTTGATAAAATGGCACCCGGCGAGTTCAGGAAAATCATGGGCCACTTGAAACACTACACGGAAACCGTCTGTCTGGAGGTTTTTAACCTTGCCGACCTGCAAGCGTCCCTGGCTGCACTGGCCCAAACGTTTAAAAACATACCTTGTAATCGGTGTTGAAAAACTCGCACAAAGACACTAAGACACAAAGCGTTTATTTGGTTGACCGTTTGTGCCTTTGAGGCTTTGTGCGAGAATATAATTAAAATGTTTACTCCGTAAACGCGATCAGTTCCTGACAAAAGGTGTCGATCTCCTTGACCAGGGTCTGTTCATCCTTGCTGGTGGGGGCTCCCTGCCATTCGTAAAAACCAAGCAGATCCCAACCGGACTTTTCAATTTTGGATTCAAAATCCCGCTGTGCCCCGCCAACCCATCCATATGAGCCGTACCTGAAAACCTTTTTGTTGGTCACCTTTTTGACAAGCAGTTCGTCAATCACATGGGCCATGGGCGGAAAGACTTTGTACTCGTAAGTGGGCATACCGAAAATAAGCCCGGCGGACTTCCAGGCACTGGCCAGGATATAGCCAATGTCATCGCCCGGGGCCTGGTAAACATGCACCGGAATCTTATGTTTTCTTATGGTCTCAACCACAAGGTTCAGCATGGATTTTGTACTGCCGTACATGCTGGACCAAACCAGGGTAATCTCCCGTTCTGCCGGCCCCTTGCTGTACTCTGCATAGCGTTTATAATGGTCAATAATCACGCCGGGGTTTTGCCGCCAGATAATGCCGTGGGAGGGGCAGATAATCTTGATATCCAGTCCGGACAATTTGCTCAGCCCTTTGAGTACAAAGCTGGAAAATGTGGAAACAATATTGGCGTAATAACGTAATGCCTCATTTTCAAAAAACGCATGGTCTTCCTCGGAGAGCTGGTCGTCAAAAACGGCGTCGTCCGCTACTTTGCCGTAAGAACCAAACGCATCGCAGGCAAACAGAATTTTTCGTTTTTTCTCATAGGTCATCATGGTTTCGGGCCAATGGATGTTGGGCGTTTCAAAAAACTGGAGTTCGTAATCCCCAACTTCCAGGGTCATGCCGTCCGTGATGGCCACAGCCCGGTCTGCCGGCACCTCGCCAAAGGCTTCAAGCAGGGGAACGGCCTTTTTGGTACAATAGATCACGCCCTTGGTATTTTTTTTACAAAACTCCCGAAGCCAGCCGGAATGATCCGGCTCCATGTGGTTTATCACGATGATATCAATGTCCTCCACAGCCAGGGAGATCTCTTCCATCTGTCCGGTAATGGCCTTGGGAAAGTCCATGGTGTCCTGGGTCAGATCAATGAGCACGTTCTTTTCACCCTTAATCAGATACGAGTTTATGGAAATGCCGTGGGGAATAGGCCAGATTCCCTCAAAAAGGTAATTTTCGTCTTCAATGTTAACCGCAAGGCGGTAAACATCATCTACTATTTTTTGAAATTTCATCTGCAATTCTCTCCTTGTACCTGTTTATTTTTAATAATAAATTTAGAATGCCATGTTAAATTATTAAAATCAATTTCCAGTTTATAAAGCGGTTACTTTTAGAGCCTGTTACAGAATTTCAACCGCGAGGGTTCACGCCCCCCCCTTACCGCCGGCAAGCATCAGGTAATGCGCCGCTTCTTTTTCCCTTCCCCGTTTCATGCACCCGTTGGCAAAAATCCGGCATTTTTCTTTAAATACCTTTAAAGCAGCCTGTTCCTGATCCAAAGAAAGGACATTGGACTCAATCAAATTCAGGATAGACTCAATCCGGTATTTATCCTGGGAGTGGGCGGCGGACAACTGATCCCCATGCCCGCCGGTTTTAACCGTTAAAGGGGTGTCAATCAGATACACGGGCGTGTTATGGGAAATGCGCAGCCACAGGTCGTAATCCTCACATACGGGGAACGCCTCGTTAAACATCCCCTTTT
>DATFIL010000032.1:0-2929 GCA_035270145.1 Desulfobacter sp.
AGCCAAGACTCCTGGAAGCCTTTACCATCTCCACGGCTGCCTTGAGATTCCCATTCATGAGCAGTGCTTTCATGTAAAGATTTTTATCATCATCACTCATTTTCTTTTTTGGGGAGTAAAAATCAAGGATTCGGGTTAGCCCGTTTTCCCTCTGGTTATGTTCAATTGCTTCAGCCATGGCCTGTGACATATTCTCATCATTGGGGCAGGAATAAAATTTTTCAAATTTCCCTTCAAGGATGCCCTCGTCGTTTCCTGCGGACCGGGACGCCTCGACCAGGACCTGGCTGAGTGCTTCCCTTTTTTTGCCGTTTTTCACCAGCGTGATCGCCTGCCTTGCTATGGTACACGCTTTATTAAACTGTCCCGCCTTCATGAGCAGATCCAGCCAGAACAGATATCCATTGGGCTGGGCACTGCCTCATGCCCTGGCCAGTTTTTGCACCCCGTTCTCTCCTTCAGTTTGAAGCACCGTTTCCAGCAGCAGGCTTGATGGCCTGCCCTCAAGCCCTTTTTTCTCCAGCAGGGATTTCCATTCCGGGTAAAAGGACTCAAGGCCTGCCATTTTCTCTTGTCTGGCGTCCATTACATCACAAAGCATGGGATAGGCGGTATTGTTTTCCATCCTGTCGTACCGGAATGAGGCATCCAGATTCATGGCGTCTGCAAAGGCCGTAATCCTTTGCTTTTCATCGGAGTCGTCATAGACACAGCGGGCATGCCGCGCCCGCTCCTCCCGCCAGTCAAGATCAGGATAGGGCAGATAAAAGTCGGAATTTTCCAGCTCGGCCATGAGTCCGAACAGGGCATCGTATACCATTCGGGCCTCCCTTGTATCCCCGTTTAAAAACAGGGCGCCGGCCTCTGCAAACAGGTCGGCCAGATCATCTGACTGCTCATCGCTGATCAGGTCCGGTTCATCATCATCATAATAGCCATCTTCCCAATCCCAGTCGTCAAGGGCCTCATAATCCCCGTTTTCAATGGCCTCAATCCGCTCTAAAATATCCTCTTTCAATGCCTGTATGTTATCAAGCAGGTGATCCACGTCTGCAACAGCGTTTATCATGCTCTCAGTTCCTGGGGACCAATCCTTAATTCTATCAATAAATTCAAGCCGTCCGGATGAGGATTCATCCTGTGCCAGTTTGAGAACCAGTTCAACCAGCTGCTCCTTTGACAGAGGCCGGCAGATATTTTCCACAGCCTCAACATAGGGCTTTAATGCTATTCTGTTTTTTTTCATATTTTAACCTTGTTATAAATGAGCGGCTGTAATGGCCGGCAGGCGTTCAACCAGGTACAACGGCAGGGAAATCAGTCGATACTGAACATCCTTTTTTTCATTGCCGGCTCTAATCACGGTTTTAACCGGGGTGACCGACGGCGGCGAGGCATCAAAACGTATCGCCATTGGTGCATCTTTTGTTCCCATGAATTGATGAAGGGATTTTAATCTCCCTGTGGCCCCGGCTTTGACCTCTATGGGAATAACAGCACCGTTCAATCCCATTACAAAATCAATTTCAGCATTTGATGCCCGGCCCTGTCTCAACCAGTAGGTCAATTCCCGATTTGGTGTATCAAAAAGCAGGTGCTGCAGGTGCTGTCCGATAAATTGTTCCGCTATCGCCCCCTCATTGATCAACCGGCCCTCATCCATTTGTGAAACCATACGCCAGTCCAAGCCGCAGACCGCATTCATCAACCCGATATCCAGAAACAGCGTTTTATATACTTTATCTTCCAGATCCGCCTGCAGGGGCAGGCCGGAACAATGGCTGTGTGTAACTTTGGTTATCACACGGGCCATGCAGAGCAGATCAATATCCTTTTTAATAGTGACGCTTTGATCCTGGGAAGAGATATTACTGTATTTTATCTTTTTTCCAACATTCCTGGCAATATAATTGAATACATTACGCATCCGGTACAGATTTCTTGAGCCTGAGTATTTCGGAAAATCTTCCAGATAGGTCTCTATGATAGAATTGTGAATGCTGCTGACCTTTTTATAGCTGCCGTCGTCTGCAAAAATATCAACCGCTTCGGGCATACCGCCCACATAGAAATAAGACCGCATCAAGCTAAGTAAACGGCGATGGACGACTTCACCAATTTTTTGGCCTGACTCATATTCCAGGATAAACGTCTGCAGTTTTTCTTCACCGATGCCCTTTAGAAATTCGGAAAATGTCATGGGGCCCATATGCAGATATTGTATCCTGCCTACCGGCATGGAAAAAGAATGGTCCGATAAGACAAATTCCAGCAGGGAGCCGGCACTTACAACCGGCAGATTCGGTCTGTCCTCGTAAAAATATCGTAGTGCCGGAATCGCCTCGGGTACGGCCTGGATTTCATCAAGAAACAAAACCGAATCGTTAGAGACTTCTTTGATGTTGGGTAGAAATTCAATTTCCTGAAGAATCTGCCTGGGATCTTTGCCTGCGAAAACTTGTGACAGTTCCGGATAACGTTCCAGATTGACATTGAGCAATACTTTTTTGTGTTCTTGTGCAAACAATTCCACCAGTGTGGATTTTCCCACCTGTCTGGCGCCACGTATGACAAGCGGTTTACGCCGGGGATTTATCATCCAGTCATAAAGAAATTTAATCTGCTGTCTAAACATTTTTTTATCGGCACCCCGCTCTAATTTATTCTATCCTTCCTTTTATCATATGACAGGTTGAATTTCAATTTCTAATTATTGTTTTATGGGTGTTTTTAAATATGTTTATTATGATAATAATGGTGTTTTATCCAATTCCACCTTTTGTTTCTTGCCTGTTTTATAAATCATCCAAGGGACTGGGCACGCCATATCCGCCCTGCTGCAGGATATGGGTATAGATCCTGGTTGTAGAAACATCCTTATGCCCAAGCAGCGCCTGAATGGTTCGGATGTCAGTTCCTTTTTCAAGAA
>DATFIL010000033.1:0-3325 GCA_035270145.1 Desulfobacter sp.
GGTACTTCCCTTGGAAAAAATATTTGAGCGCCTTTTTAAAAATTGATGAATCGGCTGCAATAATGTGGTCACAGGGCATTTCGGCACATCCGTACTGACCGCTAATCTGAAGCGGTTCATCAGGAGAATAAAATAAAATGAAAAATAGATATTTAAAATTTACAACCCTAATTTTTCTTGTTTGTTTTGGTTTAACCTCCATCCTGCCGGCCGACACTCTGGCAGGGCCGGGGTCAAAATCCGATTTCCGTGACGGTCACGGTCCTAAAGGAAAACACGGTTCCGGGAAAAAACACGGTCCGATTTTCAAGCATGTTCCGCCGGGCAGCCAAAAGATAAGGCACAGGGAATATAACTATTTTTTCTACAGGGGCCGCTGTTACAGGCATGGGCCTAAAGGGTATTTCTGGGTGCGTCCGCCCATAGGTATCATTGCTTACAGTCTTCCGGCTGCTGCTGTTACGGCGCTGATCGGGGGATTAACATATTATGTGTATGACAATGTGTATTATAGAAGAGTGCCTGCCGGATATCAGGTGGTACAAGTTCCTAGCCAGACAACAACCGTTGTGCCGATAGCCCCTGCAGCACCCGTGAATCCGGCTATTTCCGGAGCCCAGGTCGTGGTAACGGCCAAAATTCTTAATGTCCGGTACGGTCCGGGAATAAACTATGCCGTTTTAACCCGTACCTATATGGGTAATGTTCTAATTGTTCAGGACAGTTCGCCTAACTGGTATTATGTCCGACTTCCTGATAACACCTATGGCTGGGTCATGAAATCGTTTGTGACTATGCCGGGCAACGGGGCCCAAGGATAAGAATAATGGAGGAATAGATTATGTCTCTATCATTTGTCGATAAAGTCCAGGAATGTGCACGATTTATTCAGGAACGCATGGCGGTGCAGCCTGTTGCCGGTATGATTACGGGCACAGGCCTTTCCGATAGCTTGACCGACCTTGTGGTCCATCAGGTGTTTCCCTATGCGGGGCTCCCCCATTTTCCTCAGGCCACAGTGGACAGCCACAAGGGGTGTCTTGTCCAGGGCAGTCTTAACGGCAGGGATATTCTTGTTTTCCAGGGCCGGATACATCTGTATGAAGGGTATTCCCCACAGCTTGTCACGTTTCCGGTAAGACTGCTTCAGGCCCTTGGGGTGCCGATGCTTATCCTTACCAATGCAGCCGGCGGCATCAATTTGGATTTCAATGCCGGAGACATTATGCTCATCCGGGACCATATCAACCTCACCGGAAAAAATCCCCTTGTAGGTCCGAACGAGGATTCCTTTGGCCTTCGGTTTCCGGATATGACCCGGGTATATGACCCGGATTTGGGACGAGGTGCAGTTGAGGCAGCTGCACAGGAACATATTCAATTGCACTCCGGGATTTATGCCGGTCTGTTGGGGCCAAGTCTTGAAACGCCTGCGGAAACAAGGTTTCTGAAAACGATCGGCGCCGACGCCGTGGGGCTTTCCACGGTAATGGAGGCCATTGCCGGGGTTCATGCCGGTATGAAGATTCTGGGGCTTTCTCTGATCACCAATATCAATGATCCTGATACGCCTGAGCAGACTACCCTGGAGGCTGTGGTTGAGACTGCAGCAAAGGCATCTGAAAAATTAAACCGGATTATTACCGGTTTTGTGGGACAACTAGGATAAGAGGAAATACCATGAGAATCGTTACCCGTCCTGATTTTGACGGCATTGTCTGTGCAGTCCTTCTACGCCAAGCCCTGGGACCGTCCTTACCGATACACTGGTTAGAGCCCAATGCCATTCAATCCGGTTCCGCTGATATCCAGGATGGTGACATCCTTGCCAACCTTCCCTGGCATCCCCATGTCTATTTGTGGTTTGATCACCATATCTCCAACAAACCCGACCAGGACGTACCCGGGGCCTTTGATATTGCACCGTCCGCCGCAGGTGTTATCTATACGTATTATAAAGCCCAAAATCTTCTGGACAGTCGGTTTGATGAACTGGTGGAGCAGACCGACATGATTGATTCTGCCGATCTGACACGGGAACAGGTCAAGGCGCCTGAAAACTATCCTTATCTGATTTTGTCCATGACCATTAAAAATGACGATTTTCAGGATATCCCCTATTGGGAGCGTCTGGTGGACATGCTTGGCAAAACGGATATTGAATCCATATTAAAGGACCCCGAAGTGGACAGCCGCTGTCGGGAAGTGATTGAGGAAAACAAGGCATTTAAAAATTATCTGGAAACCTATACCAGCATGGTTGGTAGTATTTCCGTGACCGATTTCAGAAGCCTTGAAAAAGTCCCTTCGGGCAACCGTTTTTTGACCTATTCCCTGTTTTCAGACGCCATTGCCAGTGTAAAGATACGGTATGCCGGGAAGGATAAAAAACAGGTTCTCGTCAGTGTTGGGCACAGCATTTTCAATCGTAAATGCCAGGTGAATGTGGGCTCCATACTTTCCCAATATGGGGGCGGCGGACATTGCGGGGCCGGGGGCTGCACCCTGGATGCCCGTGATGCTCAGAAAAAAATTGACGAAATTCTGGATATTTTAAAGGCCAATCAGGAGCAGGGATAGTCCCCTGTTAATCAATTTTTTTGACTTTGTCTCTGATGGAACCGGTTTCCGCAGCTTCCATAAATTCGTCCCCTAACACCCGGCACATATCCGCGGCTTTGTTCCAGGCCTGGATTCTTTCATTATCCCTGCCCATGAGCCGGACAAAATCCTGGCGGTCCGGGATGCGGCCAAAGGGCAGGGTGGAAACAAATACGGGGGACGGGGCCAGAAGAATCATCCGGTCCACAGCCCTGCCTTTAATCCTTCGTTGGGGAAATTTTTTATCAAACCATCCAGGGGTCAGTTCCGTATAAAAGTGGGGATACAGGATAAAACCGGTCTGTTCAGGGTTTAAGGAAAACGCCGGGTGGTAATCCAGAATTCCTCCGTCCCGGTAAGTGCCCTCAGGTGCGCCTGCAATATGCGTCACGCCCGCCATGAGCATGGGGATGGACCCTGATGCCAGAATGGCTTTGGAAAAATTTTTTCGGTCAAGGGGGATGGAGGTTGTGGGAAAATGGTCTTCCGCCAGTATCCCGGTGTCATATTGGGGATGATGGAAGAGAACGCGTTCAAAGCAAAACTGCTGAAGCTTTCTGGATATTGCATTCAGGGCCAACGCCTGTCCTATGCCAATGGCCTGGACAGCACTGTGTTTTGAACCAATGAGCCCTTTGCACCGGGCGGCTGAAAAACCAATGCGAATCCATGGATGGTTCAAAATTTCATCAATGGCCCGGTTTGTGAGAAATTCATTCATGAT
>DATFIL010000034.1:0-2970 GCA_035270145.1 Desulfobacter sp.
TTGAAAGGTGCTAAAAATGGGTGGAATACACTCCCAGGCGCCCTCTCACACCGGAAACCGGGGTTCGATTCCCCGCGGGATCACCATTTAGATTATCAAGGCTTTCAGCGGTTTGCTGAGGGCCTTTTTAGTTTCTAAAAAAATGCGGTCCCCACACTATTCCCCACATCCAAGAGCATTTTGGATTGTTCCCCACATCTTCCCCACACCCTGGATAAGACAGAAACATTTACCAAAAAATAAAGGCTCATGTCGTGTTTTGGGGTCTTTGGAAATTTGGTAACAAAAAAGCAAGAATTGACTTGCATTACGGACTGTTATGATGGTAGATATTCGCCTTGCTATTAACTGGTTACACTTGGATTGGAGCTGATGAAGGGTAAGCGGTTAGTAAACCCCATCTACAAATCGTTAGCGTGACATGAGAAGATGAGCCATCTTTCAATTAGCGGAGGTTCATCATATGTCAAAAGCAAGTAAGAAAAACCAAAAGCGCACCCAATTCTGGAAGCACCATATTAAACAATGGTCTGAATCCGGCATATCCCAGAATGCATACTGCAGGCAAAATGACTTAAGGCCCAACCAGTTTACATACTGGAAAAGCAAATTCAAAAACCAGGCTCCTTCTCCAGAATTCGTTCAGGTGCCTTCAACACAACTCACCCAGGTGCTAAACCTTTCTGAACAAAAAGGTTTAAGGTTGAATATAGATAACGGATTTCAGATCGAAATACCGGATGGCTTTTCCCAGGCAACGCTGACCCAGGTGCTCCAAGTATTGGGGAGGTGCTGATGTTTTCTCCCACCCAGAATTTAAAAATTCATATTGCACTTGGAAGCACTGATATGCGCAAATCTATTGATGGGTTATCCATACTTGTGAGTGAAAGGTTGAATTTAGATCCATTCTCAGGACACATGTTTGTATTCTGTAATCGGAAACAGAATATATTAAAAATCCTGTATTGGGATCGTAATGGATTCTGTCTCTGGCACAAGAGGTTGGAAAAGGATTATTTTCAATGGCCCAAGTCAAAAAACGAGATTTTAACCATCGGAGCAAAAGAACTTTCCTGGCTGATGGACGGGTTGTCAATTCATCAGGAAAAAGCACATAAACCATTAAAATATTCGGCGGTTTTTTGACACTAAAAACTGGTAAAAAGCGCGTGGTTATGGTATATATAGCGCATGAATCAAGAGGCTTTTGCGAACATAAATGACGTTGAAAAATTAAAAGAAATGATGGTTTCTTTTATCAATGATTTTTCAAACCAAGAGCGCAATTATAAAGCCGAAATCAAAATTCTCAACGAGCAGATTAAAAGCCTTCAGGATAGACTTTTTGGTAAAAAGACAGAAAAGATCCCTAAGGATGACGGTCAACGATCTCTTTTCGATACCTGTGAACCGGATACTCCCATATTAGAGGAGCCTGAAGAAATTCACGTGCCTGCCCATACTCGGAAGAAGCCAGGGCGTAAGCCTTTGCCTGAAAACCTTCCACGGGTTGAAGTGATCCACGATCTGCCTGAAGAAGAAAAAACCTGTGGCTGTGGTTGCATGAAATCCCGTTGCGGCCAGGAAGTATCTGAACAGCTTGAGATTATTCCGGCACAGATGAGAGTGATCAGGAATATCCGTTATAAATACGCTTGTAAAAACTGTGAAGGTGTTGACGATGATGGTCCGACAGTGTCCATCGCCAGAATGCCGGAACAAATGATCCCCAAGAGCATTGCAACCGCAGGACTTCTGGCTTATATCCTGACAGCCAAATTTGCAGATGCCTTGCCTTTCTACCGGCAGGAAAAACAATTTCACCGGATTGGCGTAGACATTCCCCGATCTACCATGTGCAATTGGGCCATGAAAGTGGCCCAAGCCTGTGAGATCCTGCTGGAATATATGAAGGATGAAATCCTTAAAGGTCCAGTGATAAATATCGATGAGACAACAGTCCAGGTTCTGAAAGAACCGAAACGGTCAAAATGCTATATGTGGGTGTTCAAAGGCGGGACATCGAACAATCCCATTATTCTGTTCCAGTATCACCCAACCCGATCCGGGGATGTTGCCCGTGACTTTTTGAACGGATATCAAGGTATTGTCCAAACGGATGGTTATGGCGCCTATGACTTTCTTGATCATATTGAGGGAATCATCCATGTTGCTTGCTGGGCACATGCACGCCGGAAGTTCATGGCTGTGGCCAAGGCTGCCGGAAACAACAATGGCAAACCGACAGGAATCGCCGGCAAAGCCCTGAAGTACATCAGCAAATTATACAAAATAGAGAAAGAGGCCAAAGAACTTGGCTTGTCTGCTGAGGACCTTTACCGGAAAAGGCAGGAACAAGCCTTACCGATCCTTGATGAATTTAAAAAATGGTTGGATGCTAAAATTGAACAGGTGCCACCCAAAAGTCTTCTTGGCAAGGCCATCAACTACACCCTTAATCAATGGCATCGATTGGTTCTGTATACGGAAAGTGGCCTGGTAATGCCGGATAATAATGTGGTTGAAAATGCCATAAGACCCTTTGTGGTGGGTAGAAAAAACTGGTTGTTTTCTTGTACGCCCGAGGGAGCCGCTGCCAGTGCCTGCATTTACAGCCTGATCGAAACTGCCAAGGCCAATGGACTTGAACCATACTGGTACCTCAAATATCTTTTTGAAAATTTACCGGAAGCCATGACGGCCGACGAATTTAAAGCCTTGATGCCACAAAACGTGGATAAACGTTTGTTGGAATCCAACTATACAACACCCTGCCAGTCTTAAAAAGGTGTGGTTAATACACCGCTTACAAATTTTTAATCCTCAAAATATATTGTATATTCATTCGGTTAAAAATTGTTTCCGCCTTGAATTTGAACAAATTCCCTAAAAACTTGATAGTCGAGTTCCAGTATATATTCTTCATGCGCTTCATGTTTTTGGTGAGGCTGTGGTAAATGGGAATAA
>DATFIL010000035.1:0-2400 GCA_035270145.1 Desulfobacter sp.
GGATAATCACTTGAAAAGAGGATGATTCGTTCAATTCCAACTGCACATTGAGAAGTTCCTTACGCAGGGCAGGCACTTCTTTTTTGTAGTCGGATTTGGATATCTTATGTCCCAACTCGGCGGATTCAAACATACAGTTGCTCCTTTACGTCGGTTGAATCTCATTTATTGCATGCGAAGCTATACGAAAGATTTAACCGGCCATGTTTGACGATGTCAAGTCTAAAATCGAATTCCCGCAATTCCGGGAGGAGAAACGTTTATGATACAATTTAATCATCGATTTTTAGGATTTAGATTCTGTTTTTCCATTAAACGTTTACTCTCCGCCCCGCTTTGCAGCAGCATTACGGCCCGCGATCCGTCCAAAGACAATGCATTCGGTCAGTGCGCAGCTGCCTAATCGATCAGCGCCATGAATGCCGCCACAAACTTCACCGGCCGCGTAAAGGTTTGGAATCGGCTGGTTGCGAACATCAATCACCTGGGCGTCTGTATTGATGCCCACACCTCCCGGGGTGTAATGAACCTTTGGCCACAGATGCATGGCAAAAAAAGGCGGGCTGGATATCAGTTGCGCCGTTTTCAAGGATTTACCAAATTGATCGGTTTGGCCTTTCCTGATCATTTTGTTGTACGCTTCTACTGTGGACGCAAGTGTATCAGACGGTATTTTACAGGCCGTGGCAAGATCTGCCAAGTTTTTGAATTCATATACCTTTCCCGTCTTAAGACATTTTTCCAGACTTTGGGCGTCATGTCCTGCCCCTTGGGCATCCATAATCCCGACACAGGGATGCCCTGCTTTAAAAATAGCCATACTCCGTTGCCGGCGGTCTGCCCATTCATTTACGATACGCCGGCCGGTTGAGGGATCGACCAGGATTCCATTGGGGTACAACGCATATGAAGCAAATCGTGATCCACTGCCATAGCCGACTTCATCAACACAGCCCCAAGGTCCGGTTTGAATCCAGGACAAATGGACAGGTACCGCTCCGATTTTTAAAGCCGCGCTCAAGCCTTCAGCCGTTGCGCCACGTTGGTTTGTGGAGGTGACCGTCGTGTCCAGGTTTGGATTCTGCAGCATCCGGAATGGTACATCATTGCCAAATCCGCCTGTGGCGAGAATCACTGTCCGGTCGGCGCGAATATTTTTTTGTTCTTTAGCGCCCTGGTCTTTGTGATTATATCCGGTTTTGATTTGAACGCCACATACATTGCCGTTGTCATCCGTCAGCAAATTAGTCAAAAGGCATTGCGTTCTGATTTCCACACCCATCTCTTTCAAACGGGACGTTTGCGCTTTGACGATATCTTTGCCGGAATGGCTGCTGGTTGTCAGGCAACGGGCTACGGAATGTCCCCCGAAACGATCCAGGCGATCCATATATTGAACGCCCAGTTTCACTTGGAGCCATTCAACCGCTTCAGCCCCCTGTTCTGCAAATACCCTTGCCAGGGACCGGTGATTGAGGTTTAACCCGGCCTTTAATATGTCTTGATAAAACAGTTCCGGCGAATCTTCTATGCCGTGTTCTTTTTGTAGCCTGTTCCCCGGCGCGGCCAATCCCCCGTCACTGATTCGAGTGTTGCCGCCCGTGATTTTCATTTTTTCGAAAACAATGACCGAGGCACCTGCTGAACGGGCCTCAATTGCCGCACTGCAACCGGCTACGCCGCTTCCTATTACAACAACGTCTGTTTGTTCATCCCATGTAATCATTTTATTTTCCTTAAGAATGCCCCGCAAATTTAGGGTCATGTTGGTAAATATTAAAAGCTCAATGGCCTTTATTGCGTTGTACTCAAAGTAATTTTATTCAAAATTAAGGTTGACATTATTTTGAACACAAACTAATAAATAAGGATCAGTGTGTACAGGTAAACGTATTTTAGAGGCAACTATATATTATATTTTTGCACTTTTCTACTTAATTTTGTGTGGTTTGAATACTATAAATATACGCCTAATCAGGTCAACGCTCTGATATATGGATTTTTGCTTCAGGCAAGCCTGTATTCAATAACAGGGTCGGCTTTGGGTTTAGGACGCATTTTATAGAAATTAAAAATATTTTGAATCAATCGTTTTGAAAAAGAATTAAAAGCATTGAATGGAAAGTTTACAAAACAGTGGCAATGGAAGTGATTCTGTACTTGCTGCTTTGCGAAAAATCATGCGGTCCATTGACCTGCATTCCAAATCCCTTGTTAAACGTTTCGGCTTGACCAGTCCCCAGCTGATCGTTTTGCGGGAAATCGACGCACATGGCCAAGTCACGGCGGGTGAAATTGCCCATGCCGTCAGTTTAAGCCAGGCAACCATTACCGGTATTTTTGAACGCCTTGAAAAAGGCGGCCTGATTACCCGGAAAAGAAGCCGTAATGATCGAAGAC
>DATFIL010000036.1:0-3602 GCA_035270145.1 Desulfobacter sp.
TATCGTGACCGGGCCTCATATATTCCGGGGCTTGCTGAAAAATTGCAGGCCACAGGACGTCTCGTGCTTAAGCGGGGCGGGGACCGTCTGGTTGTGGGGGGCCTGACCATTGAATTTTTCCAGAGTCAGGGACACACTCCGGGGATGCTGAGTTCCTGGATTCAGGCCCAAAGCGGTACCGTTATTTGCACCGGCGATCTTATCCCGGGCGTGCCCTGGGTAAACCTGCCTATTACTATGGGATATGACCGGTTTGCCGAAAGGCTGGTGGACGAAAAAAAACAGATGCTGGACCGGGCTGTTGCCGAAGATGCCCTGCTGGTCTTTCCCCATGACGCCGCCCATGTGGCTGCCCGCCTTGAGCGCGATCCCGTGAAAAAAAGGGTGATGCCGGCAACGCTTTTTGAAACTTTAAATATGACGCTTTAAGAAAAGGACAAACATAAAATTATGAAGGTAGGCATTATCGGACTTCCCCAGACAGGGAAGAAAACATTGTTTCAGATTTTGACCGGAAACGAGATTACGGATCCGGCCAAGGCATTTAATCCGGTGCCGGGCACGGCTGACATTCTGGATTCCAGGTTTGACCGGTTAGTGGAGATGTATGCCCCGAAAAAAGCGGTCAAGGCGCGTCTTGACCTGGTGCTTTTGCCTAAAATGGAGGCTGAGACCATTTCCAAAGGAGATATATTTAAAGATATATCTGACATGGATGCGATTTGCCATGTGGTTCGGGCGTTTGAGGATGAGGCGGTTTACCATGCCGAAGGCAGTGTGGATGCCCTGCGCGATTTTGACATGGTCAATTCCGAACTTGTGATGCATGATCAGATTTTTGTGGAAAAACGCATTGAGCGGCTCTCTGCCATGGTCAAGAAAATCAAGGATGAAGACCAGAAAAAAGAATTGGCCCTCATGGAGAAGATGCTGGCCCATCTGGAACAGGAACTGCCGCTTCGCCTGCTTGAGTTATCCGAGGATGAAGATAAACTGATTCGCTCCTATCCTTTTATTACTTTGAAAAAACTGGTGGTCGCGGTCAATGTGGCCGAAGATGATCTTGGCAATACAGGTATCCTGGATGCGTTTAAAGACAGTTGCGATGCCCTTGCCATAGAGGCGATGCTGGTATCGGCCAAAGTAGAGGCGGAAATCGCCATGCTGGACAGCGCCGAGGAAAAAGAGGAATTCCTTGAGGATTTAGGGATTACGTCCACAGCCCTGGAAACGTTGACCGCCCTTTGCCTGAAGTCATTGAACCTGATCTCGTTTTTTACCGTGGGCGAAGACGAGGTCCGGCAGTGGCTGGTGAGAAAGGCGTCTAAGGCACCCACAGCCGCAGGTGTTATCCATTCCGACCTTGAGCGCGGGTTTATCCGGGCCGAGGTGTTCAAGTATGATGAACTCATGGAACTTGGCTCTGAAGCAGAATTGAAAAAGAACGGCAAATTCTATGTGGAGGGCAAGGATTACGTGGTCCAGGACGGGGATATTTTAAATATCCGCTTTTCGGTGTGATCCAAAGATATTTTTTAACCACGAAGACCACGAAGTTCACGAAGATATTAGGAACCTTCGTGTTCTTCGTGAACTTCGTGGTAAATTAAAAGACAAGCACTACTCAGGGGCGTTGCCGTGTGCTTCGGAAATCCGCTCTTTGAGGTGCGCCATTTCCTGCGCATCATATTCATACATGTCAAAGCAGCATGCGTCTTCGCCCAGAAGTCCCTCGGGCACCCAATCTCCTATCTCCTGGGGATCGGTGACCAGGTCACCGTAAAAACAGACAGACAGCCAACGGTCATCCGGGTCATCATCAATGACATCCACCATGGCAAACAGCGGACGTTTGGTCTGGGCCGTATGCCGGGGGCGAAAGGAATAGCTCACCCCGGGTCGGCTGACAAAGTCAAGGGTGATGTCGGGCAGGGTGTTTACATAGTCCACAAGTTCTGTAAATGCCTTGCGGGTCTGGTTGTCATTATCTTTCCAGTCATTTAATAACGCGTCAAGTTCTTTCATAATTTATTCCTTTGCATGTTTAATCAAATGTCCCAGTTCCGGGAAAATTAGATTGTTGCAGGCCAGTTTGCAGGCGTTGAGACTGCCGGGCATGCAGAATACGGCTGTGTCTTTTATAAAGCCTGCCGTGGCCCGGGATAAAATGGCGGCAGAGTCAATCTGTTCAAAACTGAGTTGGGTAAATAACGGCCCAAAGGCTGTCAGTTCCTTGTCAAACAAGGGCCGGACCGCCTCTATGGTGACATCTCTGGGGCTGATGCCGGTACCGCCGGTCATGATGACGGCATGGGGACCGATGCGCTCGATAATATGCCCGAGCGCATCGGTGATGGCATTTATATCATCTGGAATTACCTGGTGAATCACCACGTTATGCCCCTCTTTTTTTGCCTGTTTTTTTATCCATAACCCGCTTTTATCATTTTTAAAAGTCCGGGTGGAGGACATGGATAATATGGCAATTTTGAGGTGCCTGGGCGAAGATGTTCGATGGGAGTGGGCGCTCATGAAAATTTTAGTTCCCTGTAAACGCAGTCTTCTTTGTCCTGTTCAAGGACATGGACGTGGATCATATCTTCGGGTTCCGTGTCCGCAAAAATACCCTGATAATCTGCCTGGATGGGCAGTTCCCTGTGACCCCGGTCCACCAGGATAGCAAGCTCAATGCGGGCGGGCCTGCCAAAATCCATCAACGCCTCCATGGCCGCCCGGATAGTCCTTCCGGTGAAAAGTACGTCATCCACTAAGATAATTTCTTTATCATCCACGGAAAAGGGGATGTTCGAGGGCCTTACCGTGGGTTGGTGGCTGATTTTTGTCCAGTCGTCCCGGTACATGTTGATGTCCATGGACCCCACAGGCAGCTGTGTGCCTTCAATGGCGGCTATCTGCTCTGCCAGCCGTTTTGCAAGAAAATCCCCCCGGGTCTGGATCCCTACTAGGGCCAGGTTTTTGACCCCTTTATGTTTTTCAATGATTTCGTAGGCAATGCGGGTGATGATCCGTTTGTAATCCTGATCATTGAGAATGCTCTTTTTTTTTGTCATGATATGCCTTCTTAAGTGTTCGGGTATACCCTAAAAGTTTTTTCTACCATCTTTTTTTTAGCACGGCAACACCTTGATTTCTTATCCGGCAATTCTAAATATAAGTCGGTAGGCCGTCTTGCGCTTAATCTTGCTCGTGCTCTTGCTCGAAATAATACTTTGAGCAAGAGCACGAAAAAAAGCAAGAAGGATAGATAATAGTTTATTAAATTAATTGCTGTTTTTTATCCGGATTCATATAATGAAGATTAACATTAAGGGCTTCGGAAGAAATTAGACCAGAAGGTATTAAAGATATTTGGAAAAGATCGATTGCACAGGCGTGATCCTGGCTGGTGGCTGCAACCGCAGGTTTCCCGGCATAAACAAGGCATTTCAAAGGGTTGGGGCAAATACCATGCTGACCCGGATTCATTCTCTGTTTTCCAGGATGTTCAAAGAAGTGATTCTGGTCGTTAATGAACCGGCACTTTTTTTAGATATCGACGCTTTGGTTGTAACGGATATTGATCCGTCCCAATGTGCTCTGGC
>DATFIL010000037.1:0-3772 GCA_035270145.1 Desulfobacter sp.
CGGCCATGATCTTTTCCATTGCCGGAATGATGATCTTCAGCTTTCATTCGTTTTATATTTTCCAAAATCATGGGATCCGCCACCCTGACGATCTTGGCTGGGGCTGTTTTCTTCTTTTTCTTTTTACGTTTGCCCTGACTATTGCCATCTTCCGGGGATTCTTCCCCACCGGGTTGCGCCGTTTTCTGTTTTTGTTCCTGAGACGCTTTCTGGTCACCGATCACCGGTTCCTGCAGTGATTTATCCTCCTGGGATTCTTCAGATTCAGGTGTAATTTCTTTATTTTCATCTTCCAATTCAGCTTCAACCATAGGCGTTTCCGGCTTCTCTTCTTTTTGCGGTGTTACAGCATTATCTTCTTCGACGGGGGTCTTTTCAATCTTGTTTTCAACATCGACAGCCACCTCTTCGGGCTCAGGCTTCGGCGGTTTTTCAACCTTGGCGGGCTTGATAATTTTGGCGGGTTCGCTGCTTTTGGATACAACTTTTCTGGCCGACCGTTTTCCATTCTTCTCTTTTTTAGATTCCGGCGCATCCTCACTGTCCTGGGTACCCGGTGCCTCCGCCTGCACCTCGGCAACGGCATCACCTTCAGTTTCCTGTGCATCTTCCTGATCAGCAGAATCTTGTACAGTCGGTTCTTCGGGGCCAATTGAATCGCCCATATCCTCATCCCTTTCCAATTCATCCGCCTGGGATTCCATCTTTGTCCTGCGCCTGCGGATCACCGAAGGACGGTCTTTGACTTCATTGGTGCGTTTCTTTTTACCCGACAAATTCTGTCTGACAGCCGCGACGTCACTGCTACCCAGAGCACTCATATGGCTTTTAGCATCTATTTTCAGCTCTTTAAGCTTTTCAAGAAGCTGCTTGTTTGTCATGTTCAGATCTTTAGCTAACTCGTATACCCTGACCTTGGCCATTCGTTGCCCCCAGTAATCCTCTATAGTTGATTCTTTTGAAATTCGTTCTCCGCGTTACCGATGCAACAATCCTTATTCATCTGATTTCTCAACCCATTCATCTTCGACATCAGCAAACGTTTCCCCATCACCGGCATTATCATCAATATAAGTGTCGGTATCCTTGGAAGGTGCAGGTTGCAGCAGTTCCTCCCGAGCCCTTTCCCGCTCATCTTCCATTAAACGCCCGGCTTCTTCTATCATTGCCTGGGCATCTTCCACGGAAATATCTAAAAAGGCCGCAATATCCTCGGGTATGGCATCCATGATATCCAGAAACGAAGCATAACCCGCTTTGAACAGCGACTCTGCTGCCGGCAGGCCCACTGTGGACAGTTTCATCAAACTGTCGTATCCTTCCTTAACCTCCCGGCTGTACTCTTCTTCGCTGGTGACTTCAAGATGCCAGCCGGTGATCTCACAGGCAAGGGATACATTTTGCCCACCCTTACCTATAGCAATGGAGAGATATTCATCATTGACAATCACCTCCATGGACTGATTGTCTTCATCGATAATAACCCTTGCGATTTCAGCCGGGGACAAGGCATTGCAAACAAATCTTGCAACGTCCGGACTCCACTGAACAATATCAATTTTCTCGCCCCGCAACTCCTGAACAATATTCTGAACCCGGTTGCCCTTAATACCCACACAGGCCCCTACGGGGTCTACATCGGAATCAATGGAGGAGACAGCAATTTTTGCCCTTATGCCGGGCACGCGTGCGGCACCTCGGATGGAAACAATGCCTTCAGCCACCTCCGGCACCTCGGTTTTAAACAATTCAACCAGAAATTCCGGATGAGTCCGAGATAAAATCACCTGGGCACCTTTGGATTCTTCCAATACATCAAGGACATAAGCACGGATTCGGTCTCCCCGCTTATAGCTTTCCTTGGGCATTTGCTCCCTTGGGCGCAATACGGCTTCAGCCTGGCCCAAATTAACAATGATGGCACCCCGGTCAAATCGCTGAACAATGCCGTTAATTATTTTACCTTTTTTATGGATAAATTTTTCATATACGGCATTGCGCTCTGCTTCCCGCATTTTCTGTATGATCACCTGCTTGGCAGATTGGGCCGCAATGCGACCAAACTCCTCGGTATCTATTCGAATCCCTAAAGAGTCACCGATTTCACATTCCGGGTCAAATTCAAGCCCTTCCTCCAGAGTCATTTCACTGTCAGAATATTCAACCTCCTCAACAACTTCTTTAAAATGGAAAACTTCAACATCTCCGCTTTTTTCATCATAATGGACTTCGATATCCGCCCTTGGGCCAATTTTCTTTCTGGCGGCAGAAACAATGGCCTCTTTCAAGGTATTAATAAGTATTTCAGCATCAATACCCTTTTCTCGGCTTACTTGATCGATCACCCTTTTTATGTCTGCAATAAACATGTTAAATGCTCTCCATTTTACTGACCCGCAAGAATTGCTCTCATGATATTGGTTCCGGAAATATCAAAGGACTTGCCGTCAACTGTAATCGTTACAGAATCATCATTTGTCTTCTCAAGAATTCCGGTGAATTTTCTTCGTCCCTCCACGACTTCATGGGTTTCAATTTTAATTCGTTCACCCTGAAATCTGATAAAATCCGCCTTTGTCTTCAAAGGACGATTTGGACCCGGGGATGATACTTCCAGGCGATAAGGACCGATATCCTCTATATGGATATCAATCAAATCCCCAAGCTCCCGACTGACAGCCACACAGTCATCCAGGCCAACCCCATTGGGTTTGTCAATATAAATTCTGACAAATTTCTGCCGATTATGGACAACACATTCAATATGTACCAGCTGCAACCCCAAAGAATCAATCAGGGGGTCGGCTACGGTCTGAATCTGCTGTTCAACGACACCGGATTCTTTGATGTTTATAAATGCCATTCCTGCAGCAATTGTCCTTTTTCCACAAATACAAAAACGGGCAGATGCCCGTTCCCGATACTAAAACACTCAAAATAGTCACCAAAATATCAGGTTCAGATCATATCTTTCCCCTAAACAAGTGGAACAAATCTGCCGGCCCATACCAATTTGCCTTGGAGCGGGCAACGAGGCTCGAACTCGCGACATCAAGCTTGGGAAGCTTGCACTCTACCAACTGAGTTATGCCCGCATATTAGCAGCTAAATATAACAGGGCGCATTAAATTTGTCAACACTATTAATAATCGACCTGCGATTCTAAATATAGCAGCGGTCTTAAAATTATCCAGGCAGACCAGCGTCAAACGCATCAATAAGTTTCTGGGATAGCTGATCATGGATCTTTTTAATATTTTTTTCTGTCAACGTTTTTGAAGCAGATCGGTAGACGATCCTGAATGACAGGGACTTTTTATCTTCACCAATATTCCGGCCTTCAAATACATCAAAAAGAAAATAATCTTCAATTAAGCCCTGCTTTTGGGCAAAGGTTGAAATGGTATCCGTCATGGCACCAACCTCAACACGCTTTGACACAATAAAGGTCATGTCCCTGGAAATTGATGGAAATTTGGGCAGCCCGACCGCCTGAATAGATTGGGGAACCGCTTTTTCAAAACTACCCATGTCCAGCTCAAAAAGATAAGCATCCTGCTTCAAGCCAAAGGCCGCCCCTACATCTGGTGCAATTTTGCCAAGCGTACCAAGGACCAGACCATCTTTCACCACCTTGGCACCATATCCCGGCTCGAAATAGGGACAGGTCGCGGCATCGGTTCTTTCATAAAGATCACCTGAAATATGAAATGAGTCCAGCAATCCCTGCACAACACCTTTAAGATCAAAGAAATCAACAGCTTCTTTTTTG
>DATFIL010000038.1:0-3352 GCA_035270145.1 Desulfobacter sp.
TTCCTGATGGTCACGGCAGAAGCCCAGAAACAAAACGTCATAGAAGCCGTACAAGCCGGTGTCTCCAATTACGTGGTCAAGCCGTTTACAGCAGAGGCCATTTCAGACAAACTCAAAAAAATTCTTAAATAAGTCAGATCCCCATGGCCCAAGCAACAGCTGAAAAAAAAACAGGCCCTATTAATCCTCCGCCCAAAAGTGAATCGGATTTTAACCGCAGCGGCATTGCCGGCGTAAGTAAAGGACTGATGGCCGTGCTTGACCGGGTGCGTAAAGTTGCGCGTTCTGATTCATCGGTGCTTATCACAGGAGAAAGCGGTACCGGCAAGGAACTGATTGCCCGGGCCATTCATAAAAATTCAGCCAGAAAAGACAGCCCCATGGTGGTAATCAATTGCGGGGCCATTCCCAGCGAGCTTCTCGAAAGTGAATTGTTCGGCCATGAGAAAGGCGCATTTACCGGTGCCCACCGGGCAAGGACCGGGCGCTTTGAAATTGCTGATAAAGGGACGATTTTTCTGGATGAAATCGGTGATATGAGCCCTGATCTCCAGGTAAAACTGTTACGCGCTTTGCAGGAAAGACGGTTTGAGCGGGTGGGCGGTTCCCAAACCATAGCGGTGGATATCAGGGTAATTTCCGCCACCAACAAAAACTTAACCGCCGCCATAGAGGATAACAAATTCAGGGAAGATCTGTATTACCGTCTTAATGTGATTCCCATCAACATCCTGCCCCTGCGGGAACGCCCTGAAGATATCATACCCTTAGTGGACCATTTTCAGTCCGGTTTTGCACAACGCAATAGCGAATACACGCCCAAGGCATTTCCTGATTCGGTAAAACAGGTGCTTGAGACCTATGAATGGCCTGGAAATATCCGGGAACTGGAAAATCTCGTGGAACGGCTGTCAGTTCTTGTGGAAGAGGAGACCGTCAGCATAACTGATCTGCCGAGTTGCATGAGCGGTGCCGGGACAGATGTTACCCCGGTCTGTGTGGCCGGCGTGTTCCAGAATAACATCGGTTTTAATGAGGCCGTGGAATCGTATCAAAGATCGTTAATCACCTACGCCTTGAATAAAACCGGATGGGTAAAAGCAAAGGCCGCCGAAATGTTGAAAATGAACCGGACGACCCTGGTTGAAAAGATAAAAAAGATGGATATTGAACCGGAAGATGTGATGCCGGTTTTTTGACACCTGCCGCCGAAAATTTCCACACGCTTCCCAGACCTTCTTTCTGAACTTATTTGCCAGACATGCTTTTTACTCGATGATCAAATTTTTGTTAATTTGCCCGATTTTGGTGTTGTGGAAAATTTTTAATCCTCAAAATATGTTGTATATTCATCCGGTTAATTTTTTTCCGCCTTGAATGTGAACAAATTCCCTAAAAACTTGACCACTGAGTTTTAAAAACCATTTACCCAACATTATGAAATATGGCATATTACTTGCTTATTAATTCTTCAACCACAAACCCAACGGATATAAATATGTAATGACAAAATTAAGTCCCACATATCTGAAGATTTTATCAGCGGTCTGGACTGCATTTTTCTACCTGTTCATTCCGGCAGGGACAACCATGGCCGGGTACCCCGTTGTCAAAGCAATCCACGTCAAAGACAATCCCTTTTCCGTGACGGTTAATATGACCGGGAAAGCTCCCGTAAAAGTAATCCGTATCGGTGAACGGGAAGTCCTGGTGGCCATTAAGAATGCAAGTCTTACCAAAGGGCTTGTTATTGGCGGAAAGGACACCCCCAATCTTGAATCCGTCCATGTGGAAACCCTTGAAGGCAACGTACTCGCCTTGATGGTAACGGGCAAGCACGCCAGTGATGAAAAAATCAAATCCGCTTTCGATGCGGCCAATAACCAATTGACCGTGGTTTTAAATAAAGCTGTGAAGCTCGCGCCTCCCGTTTCCAAATCGGTCCCTGTTCCGCAGCCGGCGACTATCCAGAAACCGTCAGCCTCTGATCTTTCCAAACCTGAAAAACAGGCCATGGCTCCGGCAACTGAACCCAGGAGAAAACGAGCCCTTACCGATGCGAATCAACTTGCCGAGAAAAAACCGGATCCCCTGCCCCAAGCGAACCCGACCCCGAAAGTACAGCCCCCGGCTCCCGTCTCCAAAAAAGATCCCATCCAGACAAAAACAAACGAACGAATCAAGGAACCACCGATTTATAGGCACCCAAAGCGTCAGGCCAGTCGTTTTAAAGGAGATATCAGCGATATATACCGGGGCGAGGACCCGTTGAGGGGCTGCCAGGCCAATGCGGTTAAAAATGCGATGATTCTGATTAAAAAAAAGTTATACAAAGAAGCCGGCGCCATCCTGGATCAGTATTTGTTCGAAGAAAATCCATTTTGCCTGGAACAGGTCTACTATTTAAGGGCCTATGTCAATTTCATGAGTGTTGAAAATGATGATTCGGCCGGGCTTTTGGCTGCTGAACGTATGTTTCAAAACGCCATGGTTGCCTATCCTAAATCAAGCTATCTTCCCTTTGCCTATGCCACCATGGGATTGATTCATACCCGTTTGCGCAACAGCGCAACGGCCCAAGGATATTTTGATATTATCAGCAAAGACTTTCCGGACTATTCCGGTATGCCTGAGGTGGCGTATCATCTGGCTGAGATTTATAATGACAGGGGCTATACTGACAAAGCGTTGAAACTGTATAAAAAAGTTTTTGAGTCAAAAATAAGCAACGGCTATATATCGGATGCCGGGTTAGGTTATGGTAAGGCACTGTTTGGAAATCTTCGATATTATGATGCGTTGAGCGTTCTTAATTATGTTATAAAAAATGATAAGAAAAAAATTTATGAATCTGCTGATCTGCTCAAATATACGGCAGATGCCAATTTTGAACTGGGCTTAAGTAAAAGCGCCCGGGAAAATTATATCCGAATGCTAAATCTTTTCCCCGATATCGAGGCGCCTGCCATGGCCTTAAGTAAGGTCGGTGATACCTATGGCATGGAGAATCAGGAGCAAAAGGCAATCAAGTTATACGAACTTGTCCGGGAAAAATACCCGGATTCCCCGGGATATATCAATGCCTCTATTGGAATTGCCAGGTATTTAAAGACAGATGCTGAAAAGATTAAGATCTACGAGATGATTAAAACCCGGTTTCCTGAAAATACCTATGCCCGGATTGCCATGATGCGCCTGGCTGAAATCTACCAGAAGAATGGTGAATATAATAAGTGTATTCAGGCAATTGAGGATTTATTGGCCACCCACCCCAGGGGGTTGCGCTACGAGGCGGTTAAGTTAATGCAGAAAGCCTACGAGGCATTGTTCAAAGAACAGTTGAAGGCAGATG
>DATFIL010000039.1:0-3549 GCA_035270145.1 Desulfobacter sp.
AAACTTAAGCCGTGGGCCGGTGCAAGTTGCGGGTCCGTGGTGTTGTTTTCAAGCAGGCAGGTGATTTCCATGGTGTGTTCCTCCTGTGTTTTTTTTCGGATATATGTTCAATTATAGTGCGCATAAAAAATGCAGATTAAAGGGATCATTGGGGATATCTTCGGCACGGATTTTTGAAAAGCCCGCTTGTTTGAGCAGATATAGGGCCTGCTGTTTCCCCCACATCATGCCAAGGCCCGAGCCGTTGTCATTCAGTCCGATGGGCATGCAGTGCATCAGGCTTACCGTATATAAAAACGGCCCCATGGGATGATCGGTATTGTCCTTGATATTGGTGGCGGCCTTGATATCGATCATGGAAAAAAGGCCGCCATCACGCAGCATGTATTTCACTCCTTTTAACGCGTCCAGGGGATGGGGCTGGTCGTGGATGGCGTCAAAGGCGCATACATAATCAAAGTGTTGGCTAAACGTTAACGACTCACGGATTTTAGCGACATCCTGGTGGATGAACGTCATATTTGACAACCCAAAAGACGCGGATAAGGCCCGGGCCTGTTCAAGGGCTTCGTCATGGTTGTCCATGCCGACAAACTCAGATTTCGGATAAGCCTGGGCCATGAGGCAGACCGCCACGCCCTGGCCGCAGCCGATATCGCAGACCCGGATGCCTTGCTGCAGCCTTTTTTCCAGCCGGCCCTGGTAAACATAGGGAATGAATTCCTGGATTAAAACCTTGCGGTGCTTGGCATCAGCCAGTTCCGACATGAATGCCTGAAAATCCGGGTAAATGGAAAAGGGAACGCCCTGGCCGGTTCTAAATCCCTGTTTTACGGCATCCATGGCACAGGCGGTCAGCAGGGGGATTTCCTGGGTGTAAACCCCCATGTTATTGTTCCCGGCTCTTCTGCACAGAAAATCCCCATGGGAAGGGGGCAGGAAAAAGGTGTCATCATTGTCCGGCTTTTTTGTCATCTCGATAATGCCGCCGGTGACCATGATGCCCAGCCATTCCTTGAGATAACGCGGGTTCAGACCCGTTGCCCCGGCCAGTTCCCCAAGGGTCAGGGGCGAGCCTTTCTTATCCATGACATCAAAGATTTCAAGGGCGTAGCCTATTCCTAAGCCCAGGTTCAAGGCGCCGTAATTTAGAATCTGTACCAGTTTGTCGGAAAAATCAGCCATTTTTTAATATGTTAAAGAGTGATTCCCTCCAGGACCCGGTCCTTGATATGTGCGCAGACCTTGGTCAGGAACTCTTTGTGGGTGACCCCCATCTTGACCTTGCCGTCCAAGGTGCGCACGGACAATACCTTGTCGTCTTTTTCCTTATCACCAATGGTGATGATTAAAGGAATGTAGTCCAGCTGGGCTTCCCTGATTTTCTTTTTAAGGGTCTCGCTTCTTTCGTCAACGTCGCAACGGATGTCATGGACCGCCAGCAGATGCTGGATCTCTTTTGCATAGGGGGCCAGTTCCTGGTTGATAGGCAGGATCACAGCCTGGACCGGGGCCAGCCACAAGGGGAATTTGCCTGCAAAATGTTCCACAAGAATACCGAAGAACCGTTCCATGGAACCGTAGATCACCCGGTGGATCATGATGGGCCGGTGCTTTTCATTGTCCGCGCCTTTGTATGTCAGGTCAAAACGTTCCGGCAGCGCCATGTCCAGCTGAATTGTGCCGCATTGCCAGGTTCTGCCCAAAGCGTCCTTGATGTGGATGTCTATCTTGGGACCGTAAAATGCACCATCCCCTTCATTGATCATAAATTCTTGGCCATAGGCCTCTATGGCATTGCGCAGTCCGTTGGTGGCGGTTTCCCACTGTTCATCCGTGCCGATTGATTTTTCAGGCCTTGTGGACAGTTCCAGATGAAAGGATAACCCAAAACGCGCATAGACCCGTTCAGCCAGTTTTAAAACGCCTAAAACTTCTTCCTGGATCTGGTCCGGAGTCATGAAAATATGGGCATCATCCTGGTGAAAGGCCCGGACCCGGAACAGGCCTGACAACGCGCCTGAAAGTTCATGACGGTGTACCATCCCGATCTCTCCGGCCCGGTGGGGCAGGTCTTTGTAAGAGTGCGATTTTGTTTTGTAAAGGATCATGCCGCCGGGGCAGTTCATGGGCTTGATAGCGTATTCCTCGTCATCAATGACGGAGGTATACATGTTTTCCCGGTAATTTTCCCAGTGCCCGCTTTGCTCCCAAAGTTTTTTGGTCATCAGTACAGGGGTTTTGGTTTCCACATATCCGTCTTTTTTATGCTCCATGCGCCAGTAATCCAAAAGCGCATTCCACATCTCAATGCCTTTGGCGTGGAAAAAGGGCATTCCCGGTGCTTCGTCATGGAAGGAGAACAGATCCAGGCGGGTGCCAAGTTTTCTGTGATCCCGTTTTTTGGCTTCCTCGATCATGTTCAGATAGGCGTTGAGCTTCTTTTTGTCAAAAAAGGAGATACCGTACAGGCGCTGGAGTTGTTCCCGGGACTGATCCGCCCGCCAGTAGGCACCGGACGTCTTTAATAGTTTAACACCCTTGATCATACCGGTGTTGGGGATATGGGGGCCGCGGCACAGATCAACGAATTTACCGTTCTGGTACAAAGAGATCTCTTCGCCTTCGGGCAGTTCTTTGATCAACTCCACCTTAAAGGGGTTGTCGGCGAAAAGTGTCAACGCCTGTTCCCGTGTGACCACCCGGCGTTCAAAGCCTGCCTTGGCTTTGATGATCTTTTTCATCTCCGCTTCTATTCTTTCAAGGTCTGCTTCGCTCACCGATTCCATATCAATATCATAATAAAATCCATCTTCCACCACAGGCCCGATGGTCAGCTTGGCGTCCGGATAGAGGTTGAGTACGGCTTCGGCCATGACATGGGCCGAAGAGTGGCGCAGGATATCCAGCCCCTCATCGTCTTTGGCCGTGATAAAGCTCACCGCACTGTCCTTTTCAATGACAGCGCCTAAATCAATGGCTTGCCCCTCTATTTCCATGGCCACGCAGTTGCGGGCAAATCCTTCGGAAATGCTTTTTGCCACATCCATGCCTGTGGGTGGTGTGTCAAATTCTTTTACTGCATTATCCGGGAAAGTTATTTGAATCATTTTTTTTTGCTTCCTGTTTATATCATGCCTGACCTTGCCCAATTTTCCAAGGCAGCGTATGATCAAGCGTTTATGATTAAGCATTGTAATTAAAAGATGCTGTTAAATTTAAAGAAAGAATCTTAAAAGAAGTGTTTTAAACAATCAAGGGAAAACTAAGGTGGTTTATCAGTTTATAACAACGGACAAAGACCTGGAACAAGTATGCTTGAAACTTGAACCCTGTGAGATAATCGGCGTGGATCTGGAAGCCGATTCCATGCACTGTTTTTCAGAAAAGATATGCCTGATCCAGATTGCAGGCCCAAACCAGGCCTGGCTGGTGGATCCTTTTTTGATCAATGATTTTTCACCCTTTTCTCAAATCCTTGAAAACCCAGAGATTATCAAGGTGTTCCATGGGTCAGATTTTGATGTCAGAAGCCTTGACCGGGAGTTG
>DATFIL010000040.1:0-2169 GCA_035270145.1 Desulfobacter sp.
CAGTTCATTGTCCGTGGCATTAAGCGACACGGCAAGGTTAACTTCGGTATCAAGACCCAGCTGAATGATTTTAGGCCCAATCCCGGAGGTGGAAACCGTTACCTTTCGACGGGAAAATTTCATCCCGAAATCCGTATCAAAGATCACACCAAGACTGCGCAAAAGATTGTCATAATTGGCCAAAGGCTCCCCCATGCCCATGAACACGATATTAGACAGAAACAAAGGGTCCATGCCCTGTTGGGCCACGTACCTGCGAGCCTCCCGGATCTGGCCCACTATTTCTCCCATGGTCAGGTTTCTTTTAAACCCGGCCTTGGCAGTCAGGCAGAACTTGCAGTTCATGGCACACCCTGCCTGGGTGGACACACAAAGGGTATAATGATCTTTTTCGGGTATAAGCACGCTTTCCACATACTCCCCGTCCGCCAACCGGTGTAAAAACTTCTTTGTTGAATCAACAGAAGTTTCCATATTTTCCAGTTCCAGGGTTCCCAGACAAAAATGTTCGGCCAATTCTTCCCGCAAGGCCTTACCCAAATCGGTCATCTCGTCGAAACGGCCTGCAAGCTTCAGGTAGAGCCACTTGAACACCTGGTCTGCCCGGAAACGCCGTATACCCTTGTTTTCAAACCAATCACCCAGATCCTGCCGGGTAAAATCCAGTATATCTTTCATTTAATGCACCTGCATATTTTTATTCTTTTCTTGACATTACACCGATTATTTATTAAATTCAACGATTTGATTTGATACTGAGAAAAGGTTATCTTACATATGTTTGACAATTTAAGCGACCGGCTGGATTCTGTTTTCAAAAAACTGAAAGGACACGGAACCCTTACCGAAAATAACATCGAAGACGGCCTAAAACAGGTCAGATTGGCACTTCTGGAAGCCGATGTCAATTATAAGGTTGCAAAAAATGTCATTTCAGATATAAAGGCCCGAGCCCTTGGTCAGGAGGTCATGCAAAGCCTGACCCCGGGTCAGCAGGTCATCAAGATTGTAAATGAAGAATTTACAAAAATGATGGGCTCTACCCACCAGGAACTGAACTTTGCCGCCACCGGGGCAACGTCCATCATGCTGGTGGGGCTGCAGGGCTCCGGCAAGACGACCACAGCGGGCAAGCTGGCGCTTTTTCTACGCAAAAACGGCAGAAAACCCTATCTTGTGCCTGTGGATGTCTACCGCCCGGCCGCCATAGACCAGCTAACCAAGCTGGGCAAACAGATGGATGTGCCGGTATTTGCATCCACAACCGACATGAAGCCGCTCAAAATTTGCCAGGATGCAAAGCTTGCCGCAAGGGACCTTGGCTGCGACACCCTGCTCATTGACACCGCAGGGCGGCTGCACCTGGATGACGCGCTCATGGCCGAGCTTGAAGAGATTAAGAAGGGCATTAACCCGGCTGAAACGCTTCTGGTGGCAGATGCCATGACCGGTCAGGATGCGGTGAACGTTGCCGGTGAATTTGACAAACGGCTGGATATTTCCGGCTTTGTGCTGACCAAGATGGACGGTGATGCCAGAGGCGGTGCGGCGTTGTCCATCAAAGCGGTGACAGGCAAGCCGTTGAAGTTCATCGGTGTGGGTGAAAAAAACACGGCCCTTGAGCCCTTTCATCCGGACCGCATGTCTTCCAGGATTCTTGGTATGGGAGACACCCTGTCTTTTATTGAAAAGGCAGTGGAAACGGTTGACCAGAAAGAGGCCCAGGCCCTTGAAAAGAAGTTTAGAAAAAATCAATTTACCTTGGAAGATTTTAAAAATCAGATGCAGCAGGTTCGCAAAATGGGTTCCATAAAGGATCTTTTAGGCATGCTGCCCGGGGTGAATAAAAAGATGCTCAAAGATTTGAACATCAATGATAAGGAATTTGTAAGAATAGAGGCAATTATCAACTCCATGACCCCCGAAGAACGGGCCAAACATGCAATCATAAAGGCGGCCCGCAAAAAAAGGATTGCCCTTGGTTCGGGAACATCGGTTCAGGATGTGAATAAACTGCTTAAAAGCTATACCCAGTCCATGAAAATGATGAAAAAATTTAATAAAGGCGGCATGAAAAACCTTCGTGGCATGCTTCCATTTTAAGGAGACAACAAAGATTATGGCAGTAAAACTCAGACTTACCCGTAAAGGCACCAAAAAGAAACCCTT
>DATFIL010000041.1:0-3135 GCA_035270145.1 Desulfobacter sp.
TTTATTTGTGGCCGTTTTGGTTGCAGTTTATCTGCTGCTTCAAATTTATATTCTTCCTAAAATGGGTGTATCCACCTGAATGCGTGATGCCTGTCAGGGGACAGGTAAGAAGAAAAAAAATAACCCGTTTAAGGAGAACAATTGATTGCTGCGTAACGTTACTTTATCAGCTTATCAAGCTCTCTGTATAAATTATCTTAAAAACAATTCACACAAGTTTCCAACTTTTACACAAAAGTTGGGAACTTAGTCCATAACATCGACTTTTAACTTTTGGTAAAAAGTTAAAAGTCTGAAATATCAATTCATTTATGACATATTATTATCTGTCCGGGCAGGCGTATCATTCTATCCGGTCCGGGCAGAATCTTAAGTTCATATCCCAAAATTCATTGACCCGGTCTAAATAGTCGGGCTCCGAATTGGACTTGAGCAGTTTTTTCAACGGTTTTTTGCTGTTTCCAAAGGAGGGTCCCAGATAGTTCCAGAATCCCTTCATGCGACCAATAAGATGTCCCGGGCCTGAAAAGACCTGTTTGTAGCTATTAAAAAGATCCGTGTGAAAATGTTTCAAGCGTTCACACTGTAGACTCTCATTGTTTTGGGAATCAGATTTCAATTCTTTGATCTGCTCGGGTAAAAAAGGGTTGGAAAGAATGCCTCTGCCGATCATGAAACGACTGATTTTCGGAAAACGGTGCCGGATTTTTTCCCATGATGCCTTGTCCACAATATCTCCGTTATAGACCATGGGATGGATAGAGGCGTTCATGGCCCTTTCAAACGCGTCAACATCAGCGGTGCCTGTATACATTTGTTCTCCGGTTCTGGGATGCAGGATAATTTCATCAAGCTTGTGGGTATTGAACATTGCAATCAGGTCCCGGATCTCTTGTTTACTTTTACGGCCCAGACGGATTTTAACGCTTAAGGTGGGCTTCATGGCCGGAATTACCCGGGAAAGGAAGGCGTCTATTTTATCCGGGTGGGATAAAAGGCCGGAGCCCCGCAGTTTTTTTGCAATTTTTGAATGGGGACACCCAAGGTTCCAGTTCACCTGGGCATAGCCCATGTCAAAAAGATAATCCCCAAGATAGATAAAGTCATCCGGATTATTTCCCAGGATCTGGGGGATGACAGGCAGGGCTGTATTCAGAGCCGGATCCACGTCTTTGAGCCTGGAGGGTTTCAGGCGCCTGCTGCTCATGGTGGAGATAAACGGGGCCATGGCCTGATCAATACCGGTGAAATGCCGGGCATACGCCTGTCTGAACACCACATCAGTAAACCCCTGCAAAGGTGCCAGCATCAAAAAGGGACGGTTATTTGTCATGCTTGTGGGGCCGTATTCGGTTTTTCCGTGTTTTCAAAGGGCATGATCACTTCAATTTCACCACTTTCTCCGCGTATAACTTTTGCGTGGGGATAGGTCTTTTTAAACACATGGATCATTTTCCGGTTTTCGGCCAGGACAAGGGCGGTGAAACCGGAATAATTGTTTTTCCGGGCGATTTTTTCAAGGCAGCCCAGCAAAAAGGTGGCAATCCCCTGACCATGCAGCTCCTCCTGCACCAGAAATGCCACTTCCGCATTCTTGGGGTCCACTTCTGCGTAAGACCCCACGGCCACAATCTGTTTGCGTTTGCCCTGCTGCATAAGGGCAATCAGGGTCATATTCCGGCTGTAATCCACCTGGGCCCACATCTGCTGAAGCATGCGCCGTGAGAATACTCTGCGCCGGTTAAAAAATCGAAGATAAATGGAATCTTCCTGGAGGGAATAATAGAAATTTCTGGATTCGAATTCATCCGAGGGCTGAAGCGGCCTGACTTCCAACTGTTTTCCGCCGGGCAAAAGCATGTTGTATTTATAAGCAACGAGAAACAGCAGGTCCTGGTTTGTGGGCGGCAGCTGGTCACTGAAAATATAATGGCGCTGTTTGGCCTCTTCAATGAGCTTTTTGCGAAATTTGGGATGGGCAATCTGGGCCAGTTCCATAACCCGCTGGAAAATGCTTTTCCGCCGGATTTCTGCAATACCGTACTCAGTGACCACAATGTCAATGTCTCCCCGGGTGGTGGCAACCCCGGCCCCTTCGCTTAAATGCGTTACAATTCGGGAAACCTCCCCGTTCTGGGCCGTGGACGGGATGATAACAATGGAAAATCCGCCTTTGGACATGGCAGATCCCCTGATAAAATCCACCTGGTCACCAATGCCGGAATAAAACAGATACCCTTTTGAGTCCGTGCATATCTGGCCTGTCAGATCCACCTCCAGGGCGGAACTGATGGAGATCAGGTTATCATTTCTGGCAATGACATTGGGATCGTTCACAAATTCTGAAGACCTGAAATAGAACATGGGGTTGTCAGCTATATATTTATACAATTCCTTTGATCCCATGCAAAGGGATGCAACAGCCCGTTCGGGAAGAAAATTTTTTTTACGGTTGGTGATTACCTTTTGCTTGATTAAAGGCAGAAGGCCGTCCGTGATCACCTGGGTATGGATACCAAGGTCTTTTTTGCCGGCCAGATAGGGCATGATGGCATGAGGCAGATGCCCGAAACCGATCTGCAGCGTGGCACCGTCATCCACCAGCTGGCTGACATAATGGCCGATGCGCTCGACTACGGTTTTGTTTTTGTTCTTGGGCAGGGATTCCAGAAGATCTTCTTCGTATTCCACTAAATAATCGATATCGTCGATGTGTACCAACGAATCTCCCCAGGTTCTAGGCATCTGGGGATTGACCTGGGCGATGGTAACTTGTGCACTTTTCATTCCCGAAAGGGTGATGTCCACGGAAATGCCTAAAGAACAGTAACCATGGGGATCTGGAGGGCTGACCTGAACCAGGGCAACATCCAGGCCGATTTCATTGTTCCGGAAAACTTTTGGAATCTGGGACAGGTAAGCCGGGATATAGTCAATTTTTCCTTCAAATGCAAATTTACGCATAATAACGGAAATAAAAAACAATTTAATGGAAAACCGGGACGAAAAGTTGTCATCATTAAGATATTCCGCCAGGGTAGTTGACAGCATCTGATATATAACAATGTCCTGGAGGGACTTATTTTCGACCATGGTTCGGATCAGGTGCTGGGGTTCTCCACATCCTGTACCGAT
>DATFIL010000042.1:0-2675 GCA_035270145.1 Desulfobacter sp.
CCAGGGGGTAGCCCTTATGCCGGATAATTTCAACCGGCAGTCCGTATACCTTTGTCAGCAAGTCTGACCGAATATCTTCAATTTTCCCCGCCCCGAACACTGTGTGGTTTTTTAAGCAGATATACTGGTCTGCATACCGCAGCGCCGAGTTCAGGTCATGCATGGTCATGATCACCGCAAGGTTGTGGTCCTGTACAATATGCCGGACAAGACTTAGAATCCGGGTCTGATTTTTTAAGTCCAGGCTGGAGGTGGGTTCGTCCAGCAGCAGAATATCGGTTTCCTGGACCAGAGCCCTGGCAATGGCCACCTGTTGCAGTTCACCGCCGGAAAGTTCGTACAAATTTTTAAGGGCCATATGTGTCAGGTTCAGATGCGCTAACACCGACCCGACTTTTGTTAAGTCTTCTTTGCCGGCTGTAAACCGGATATGGGGGTACCGCCCCATGAGGACGGTGTCAAATACCGTAACTTTGCCCGCTTCGTTGTATTGGGCCACATAGCTGATCTCTTTGGCAATCTGGCGGATATCCATGGTTTTCAACGGTTTGTCTTTTACATGAATCCGGCCCGTTGACGGGGTTAAAATTTTATTGAGGCATTTGAGTAATGTGGTTTTTCCCACGCCGTTGGGCCCTAATATTACGGTGATTTCACCCCGGGGAATGGAAAAATTGATATCCTCAAGAATTTTAACGGATTTATACTTAAAATCAATTTGGTTCACTGTCAGAATCATCTGGGATTGCCTTTAATAATGAGGTAAATGAAAACCGGTGCCCCTAAAAATGCCGTAAAAATAGAGACCGGCAGCACATGGGGCAGCATGACCAGCCGGGCGACCATATCGGCTGCCAGAAGGATCAAGGCCCCGGCCAGAATGGATGCCGGCAAAAGAAACCGGTGGTCGTCGCCGATGATGCGCCGCACAATATGCGGGGCAGCCAGGCCCACAAAACTGATGATACCCACAAAGCTGATGATCAAAGCCGTCATCAAGGAAGCGGCCAGCATACCGGAAAGCCTGACCCATTCCACCCGTATGCCAATGCCCTTGGCGCTCTCATCCCCCATTGCCATGCCGTTGTAGTCCCGGGATTTTACCAGGAAGAAACCAAGCAGCACCAACACGACCGGGGCGATCAGTGCAATGTCGTTCCAGTCTGCTCTGGCCAGGTCCCCAAAGGTCCAGAACACCATGGCAGCCAGCTGCACATCATCGGCAAAAAACTGCAGCAGCATGGTCCCGGCAGTAAAAAGCGAACCCAATGCCACGCCGGTGAGCACCATGACCTGAGGGCTAGCCCCTTTTTTGCCGGAGATAAAAATGATGATTAACGCAGTGAAAATGGAAAATGAAAATGCCGTTGTCACGGTGATCAGCGGATTTGAAATGGCCACAGCATCACTGGAAGACGATGCCATCACCCCGGTCCCCATGAGGATCACGGACAGTGCCGCCCCAAATGCGGCCGCATGGGAAATACCCAGGGTAAAGGGTGAGGCCAAAGGGTTTTTCAATACTGACTGCATTACAGCACCGGAAGCGGCCAGGCCTGCCCCGCCTAAAATAGCGATGACGGTCTGGGGCAGCCGGATATGCCATACGATGAGATCTGCCTTCCGGGACGGCGCATCCAGCAGTAATGTCTGCACCACAGCCGGCAACGGAAGTTTTACGGCCCCGTTGCACAAAGAGATGAGAAACAGTATTGCCATCAGGCTGAACAGGGCAAAAAGCAACCAGGATTTTTTACGAATATACCCGATATAGGCATCAGGTACAGCAGCATGATCAAAGTGCATGACCTTTATTGCGCTCCTAAATCAACCGGTTTGAATGCCTTGTTCCGGAACAGGGCATCCATGGCTGCATATACTTTGGCAGATAGGAGAAATTCATAAATTTCATCTGCTTTTTTGACCGGATCAACATCCTCAAACTGCGTCGGATAAAGCACTTTTCCCACATACCAGGCATCGGCCAGGATGGAACCGAAATTCTGGGAGTACCAGTTATAGGGCAGCACCCCGTAAACCCGGCCATCTGCCACGGCATCCAGAGCCTGGAATACGGGATCTGTTTTCAGTTCATCAAGCCCGCTATGACCACCCCCCATCTGCAGGGTGGAAAGATCCAGAAACAAAACCCGGGGATTTTCTTCCAGCAGTTTCTCTCTGGAAAAGTTTGAGTGGGACAAATTTTTCACCTTGAGGTCAGACACATTTGCGATATTGGCGGCATTCACAAACTCAAAGGGCGGATACCTGGGCTCTGTGGACTGGAATCCATGGGGGCCTTTATGTGCTATGCCGCCAATAAAACACGTTTTTTTGTTTTCAACGGATGCGGTACGCCGGTTGAGTTCAGCGATCTGCTTGTCAAAAAAACCAATCAATGCATCGGCCCGTTCTTCCCGGTTCAGCACCTGGCCGATGATCCCCAGACTGTTGTAAATAATGTCCCTTTGAACAGCAAGATTGCCATATCCCAGCACCACCACCGGGATATCTGTTTTCTGTGATAATTCAACCGGGTCATAACCCATGCCGGCATATGTCTTAAAAATGACCTGGGGCTGTGCGGCAAGGCCCAAAATTTTTTCAGGATCGTCTTTGCCCCGGAACTCCCCGAACACGGGCAATTTTTTGTACTGGGGATTGGCAATGGCATA
>DATFIL010000043.1:0-7405 GCA_035270145.1 Desulfobacter sp.
GTCTTATCTAATGTACATGCTAAACCAGTTTACAGGACTCTCCCCAGGTAGGATTTGACGGGTGAGTAAAGTTAAAATAGTTCGATTGATTTTAGCCGATTGAAAAACTCGTCATGAAAATGCCCGTTGTCGAAATACAGGCTGTCGGTAATGATCTCCTGGAAAAAGGAATTATCCAGTGAACCCGGCACGATTATTTTATTGTATTGCTCCTCAGATCTCAGATGAATGAATTTGAGATCAACAAAATGCCCCTTATCCATGGTAAACGCGGGACGGATAAGAACCTTTTTTACCGAATCTTCTGTCTCGGCAAGAATAATACACTCTTCATCAAAAAAAGCCGTTGGCTGTTCTTCACTTTCCTCGTCCCTTACCTCTCTGCTAAACTCATTTTTCAAATGTGTATTTTCACAAAGCCACGAATACAATGCCCCCGCATTCCACGAATGCTCTTTGTTTTCAGGAAAAAAATACATCTTATAAATCACCATGGTGAAAGACGTTTGAATTCCATATTTCCCCAGCACATTTTCCAGATATTGGACTGCATATTTATCCGGAGAATCAATAGAAAGCATATAGGGTATAATTTCTGTTGGTAATGGTTTTAGGATGGATAGATTCCTTGTCCCGCAGTTACTTTTCAGCTTCATCATGATTAGTTTTTCGCAATTGCTGTACAGCTCATCATAATCTGATGCCGACCAGCGATGAAATTCGCCTTTGTAACAGATTTGCCTATCCATCCATAAAGAATCTACAGTGTACTTTTCGTCCAAATTATTTTTGAACGTTGCGAGATGAATATTACTTACAAAGGCTTCAAATTGATATTGCGGTTTATTATTTTTCATTTTTAATCTCCTATGTAATTGAAGTTTTATTGAATAGAAATTTATACGTCACCAAAATGAATGATCAGTTCGAAAATCGCAATATGCTGGATTCACAATATAAGTATTTCTAAAAGTATCATTTTTTTGCGTCCAAAGCTGAAATGACCAAAATTTAGCCTCAATCCTTCAGACGACATGTCCATATTATTCATCAACATTAATCCTTCTTGAATTGATTGCCTGGTATACTTCATCATCTCGATAAAGTACCTTGCGACCGAATTTGTAATAAGGCAAACCTCTTCCCAGGCACCTATCGTTCCGGAGGGTTTGCAAACCAATATTATACCTCTTCTGAACCTCCCTGATCAGCGACAATTATAATTGAGGTTCAACGACAACTATTTTTGAGGTTCAGCGACAATTAAAATTGCGGTTTCCAAATAGCAACCTGATCATTTAGTTATTCTCCAGAAAATTCGTACACACTGGAGGAGACTGGATGATTACTGACGCACAGATGAGGAGACTGATGAAGCTGAAGCAAACAGAAAAAACGTTGTCGATTGCGGCGGCAAAGGCCGGGATAAGCGAGAACACGGCTCGCGAATATATTCGGTCAAAAGAGCTGCCCAGCCAGAAAAACGCTGAGAGAGACTGGCGGACCCGGCAGGATCCGTTTGAAGATGACTGGCCGGATATCAAAGACAAGCTGGAAACCATTGCCGGATTGGAGACAAAAACTTTATTTGAATGGCTCCAACGGCAATATCCAGGTAAGTACAGCGACGGCCAGCTTCGCACACTGCAAAGAAAAGTAAAACACTGGCGGGCCACCGAGGGAGAGGCCAGAGAGGTGTTTTCCCCCAGCAACATTTTCCGGGCCAACTGGGGGCATCGGATTTTACGGATATGTCAAGGCTTGGGATCACGATTGCCAGAAAACACTTTAAGCACCTCATGTATCATTTCGTGTTGACCTATTCCAACTGGGAGACCGGCAGCATCTGTTTTTCTGAGAGTTTTGAAAGTCTGAAACAGGGATTGCAAAATGCGCTATGGGAACTCGGCGGTGTGCCCGCCAAGCACCGAACCGACAGGTTAACCACAGCTGTTCAACAAACAGAGCATCCGGAAGAATTTACACGCAATTATAGGGCTCTGTTGAAGCACTATAAAATAAAGGGAGAAAAGACGCAGGTCCGGAGCCCTCACGAAAACGGCGATATTGAACAGCGTCACCATCGCTTTAAAAAGGCCGTGGAGCAATCGCTTCTACTCAGAGGCGATCGGGATTTTACCGACAGGCGGGAATATGAACGATTTTTACATAAACTGTTTAACCAATTAAATGCGGGTCGGAAGAAGCGTTTTGACGAAGAACTGCAGGTTTTAAATAATCTGCCGGCCAAGCGCCTGGAGGATTACACAAGGCTTACCGTCAAAGTAGGTCCCAGCAGTACAATACCGGTTAAAAAGTGTGTTTATTCCGTTCACAGCCGCCTGATCGATGAAAATGTCGAGATACGGCTGTACGCGGATCATCTCGAACTATGGTATGGCCAGAAAAAAGTCGACGATATACCGCGGCTCCTTGGGGAGAAGAAACATCACATCCAGTATCGGCATATTATTGATTGGCTGGTCCGCAAGCCCGGGGCATTTGAAAATTACCGGTATCGCCAGGACCTGTTTCCATCGAGTCATTTCAGAAAGGCCTATGATTTTTTAAAAGACCATTATCCCTCTCGGGCCAACAAAGAATATCTCATGATTTTGAATCTTGCGGCCAAAGAGACCGAAGCCGGGGTAAACGATGCCCTCCGGTATTTGATTGAACAAGGATCGCCGATCCGCCTGGATGCCGTCAAAGCGTTGCTTTATACTGAAATCCCGGTACCAACTGAAATCAAGGTCGATCAAATTGATCTTGGTATTTATGACAGCCTTTTTCAAACACAGGAGGTGCTGTCATGACCGGGATCAGAAAAGAACTTGTCGGTCATCTGCGGGCCCTGCATCTGCCAACAATCAGAGAACGGTTTGAAGAGGTAGCTATCCAAGCCCAGCAAGAGTCTTTGAGCTATGAACGGTATTTGCTGGAACTGGTTGCCAGGGAGTGCGAAGACAGGCGGAACCGTCGAATAGAGCGTTTTTTGCGGGAATCGGGCCTTCCTCTTGAAAAAAGCCTCGACACATTTGATTTAAAACGGCTGTCGGCCAAGGCAAGGCAGCGGGTCAATCTGCTGCTTGATGGCTATTTCATAGACAACTGCGAAAACGTGCTTGCCTTTGGTAATCCCGGAACCGGTAAGACCCATCTGTTGTGTGCAATCAGCCAGGCGTTGATTCGTAACAACAGGCGAATATTGTTTACCAAGTGCAGTTTTTTGGTGCAACAGTTGCTTGCGGCCAAAAAAGAGCTGAAGCTGGCCGGGTTTTTCAAGAAGATGAAAAAATATCATGCGGTTTTTATCGATGATATCGGCTATGTTCAGCAAAACCGGGAAGAAATGGAAGTGCTTTTTACATTTTTTGCCGAACGCTATGAACAGGGCAGCGTTATGA
Organism: Desulfobacter sp.; assembly: GCA_035270145.1. Taxonomy (GTDB): domain Bacteria; phylum Desulfobacterota; class Desulfobacteria; order Desulfobacterales; family Desulfobacteraceae; genus Desulfobacter. The sequence continues at coordinate 3,408 of DATFIL010000043.1, forward strand.
TCACCAGCAATCTGCCGTTTTCGCAGTGGGAAAAGATATTCAAGGATCCGATGACCACAGCCGCCGCAATCGATCGGGTGGTTCATCACAGTGTGATCCTGGAATTGAACCTGCCGAGCTACCGGATGGAACAAGCCGAAAAAAGGAAAAATACAAATGAGTCAAGCAACGCCAATACCACCTGAATTGCTACGGACCAAGCAGGAAATTGAAGAGATCGTTAAAATCGTACGCCTGGAGTTATATAATCGCGCTTTGCCTTGTGGGCCGGCAAAGATCCGACACCGACTCGATGCGCTTTGTGTGGAACCAATCCCATCGGAAAGGACCATTGCCCGTATATTGGTAAAACATCATTTAACGCACAGACGGACAGGCTATTATGAAGGGGAATAACATCTATTATAATGGGGGCTTTGCCCCCAAACCCCCAGGATTTATCGCTTTATGGACCAAAGCATGATGACAGAGGAAAGGGCCGTGCAAAAAGCGCACGGCCCCATGCTTCGGTCACCTGCTCCGGCGCTCGGGTTGCTTCCCAGCATTGCCCTATCCTCCGGAACAGGCGGTAACGACATAGCATATACATCGATAAAGTTGCAAAGCAGATTATAAAAAGTAGAAGACGGAACCAAACAGAGAGGCTGAAAACTGAGAATTTTAGGTAATAATTGGGGGTTTTGTAATTGTCGCCAGACCTCAATTATAATTGTCGTCGGACCGCAATTTTAATTGTCGTCAGACTTCAAAAATAATTGTCGCTTGACAGGCGTGCTCCTTTAACACCCCGCTCAGCAAACGCGAGGCGGTATTTCGGTAGCCCTCCCCCCCTGTCGGAACCTGCGCTCCCAATACACAGACCCTGCCCTCGAAAGTTTTGAGGGCATATTTTTCCGAGACATGTTCGCCCGTGGCGTATACGTCATACTGCTCAAAAAATCCGCCACAGCCGGACAGCAGCCCCAAAAAGGCTGTCAGACCGATTAACATCCCTATCGAAAATGCATTTCTCCGTTTCACGCCTCACCCCAATGCCTATATATGGACCCAATCAATACTTCCAGCCCCCACCGGCCAAACCAAGGATAACATTTGACCCTATCTCCTTCCTAAATTGATTGTAGCGTTATGCCCATCTTTGTCAATGGTTAGCATAACGGCTTTGCAATAAATCCAATACCATGTCGCCCAAATTATGTCTAATGGGGCAAACCATGCGGGACATCCTCAACTTTTTTGGCGCTCGGCATAATAAAAAAAACTGCTTGACAAACAGTATCGGTATTCATTACAAAATCAGAAAATAGACGAAATAGTTAGTGTTCATCCATAAATGGGATAATATGTATAAGTATAGGGAAGGCGAAAATTTAAACCACAGGCATACGCGAAGTATGTGATGGATGGGCACGAGTTAAGACAATGATAAACCCATATGGTGACATAGCACAAACAAACAACAGCTGCTGGTGGTGGTGGCCCCAGATAGGTGGGTCCTCCGGCGGCTGTCTTTAAGACAAGTTAACATACCAAAAAGACAAACCATTAAAACCGTGGGGGCCCAAGGCCCAAGCCCACGGTTTTTTTAGTTCAAAAAGCCGTGGGATGAATCTCACGGCTTTTTTTATGGGCAGGCCAAAGGCCGTAAAAAAGCGATTCGTTTAAAGGAGCGTTAAATGCAACTGCAGCAGTTTCCGGACAAAAAAAGCTTCAAGCAGCTTTACCAGACATATAACGTCGTGCCCATATGCAGGGAAATCCTTGCTGACAGGGATACCCCGGTATCGGTTCTGGAGAAAATCGATGACAAAAAGGGCCCTGCCCTGCTGCTGGAAAGTGTTGAAGGCGGGGAGCGATGGGGGCGGTTTAGTTTTTTGAGCGTCTCCGCCCGAACGCACGTCAAAATTTTCAGGGATACCGTGCAAATCCGGGAGAACGGCGATGCAGAGGAAATGGCCCACAACAACGACCCGTTTGCCATTGTCAGGGAATTTATGAAACGCTACGAACCGGCGGGAGTTAAAGGGCTGCCACGGTTCTGGGGCGGACTGGTGGGCTACATTTCTTATGAGGCGGTCTCCTTTTTTGAGGACATCCCCAATCAATGGCCGTCCGAAAAACCTTTGGCGCATTTTGTAATGCCCGATGAAGTGCTGATTTTTGACAACGTCCGCAATACCCTGCAGATAATCGCGATTGCCTATACCTCGGATGACCCGAATCCGGACAGCGCCTTTGTCCGCGCCATCGGACGGCTCGACGAGCTGCATCGCGATATTATGAAACCCTATGCCGACCCGCCGCAGGTAATGCAGCCGCCGATGGACTTGAAACCGACCTATGGGGAAGCCGATTTCCGATCCCGGGTAGAAAAAATCATCTCCTATATTACGGCCGGTGAGGTTATCCAGACGGTCGTCTCACAACCGTTTGTCTCACCGGCGCCGACGAATTTAATCTCCCTTTATCGCGTCCAGCGCTACATCAACCCCTCGCCCTACATGTTTTTCCTAAAACTCGATAATATGGCCCTTGTCGGTTCGTCACCGGAAACCCTGGTACGACTGGAGAACGGCGTTGCAACGCTTCGGCCAATAGCCGGCACCCGCCCCCGGGGGAAATCCGAACCGAGGGACCGGGCAATGGCCGATGAACTGTTAAAGGACGAGAAAGAACGTGCCGAGCATTTGATGCTGGTAGACCTGGGACGCAATGATTTGGGGCGGGTGGCGCAGACGGGCACCGTCCAGGTGACGGACCTCATGTTTATAGAGCGGTATTCGCATGTCATGCACATGGTATCCAACATCTGCTGCGACCTGCATCCGCAATACGATGCATGGGATCTGCTGGCCGCCAGTTTCCCGGCCGGCACCCTTTCGGGGGCGCCAAAGGTCCGTGCGATGGAGATTATTTCCGAAATGGAGGACTTCCCGCGCGGCCCGTACGGCGGTGCGGTCGGCTATATTTCCTTTTCCGGCAACATGGATCTGGCGATTACTATCCGGACCGCCTGCATTGAAGACGGCAGGCTCACCGTAAACGCCGGCGCCGGTATTGTATACGATTCAGACCCGGAAAAAGAGCGCGTTGAAACCGTGAACAAGGCCATGGCCATCCAACGGGCCCTTGAACTCATCAATCGGCAAAACCAAACAGGAGACAACCAATGATCGCTGTGATCGACAACTATGACTCGTTTACCTATAACCTGGTGCAGTACCTGCGCCAACTGGATGCGGAAGTCCGGGTGCTTCGCAATGACAAGTTTTCCATAGAGGATCTATCGGCGGATTGGATTGACGGTCTCGTAATCTCCCCCGGCCCGGGGATGCCGGAAGCGGCAGGCCTTTCCATGTCGGTTATAAGGGAATTTTCCGGATGCATTCCCATTCTGGGGGTCTGCCTGGGTCACCAGGCCATCGCCGCCGCCTTTGGTGGTAAAATTGTTTCCGCCGGCAAAATCATGCACGGTAAGATCTCAACCATAACGGCCGATGGCAAGCGGCTGTTTACAAACATCAATAGGCCCTTTACCGCCATGCGTTATCATTCACTGGCGGTTTCCAGGACCGGGCTTCCGGACTGCCTGGAGATAACGGCAGAATCCGACGACGGTGAGATCATGGGCATCAGGCATCGCGTCCACCCGACCGAAGGCATCCAATTCCATCCGGAATCCATCATGACGACCATTGGCAAACGCATCCTGCGGAACTTTGTTAATTTGGCGAAAGAGGAGGAAGTCCGTTATGTTCACTGAAAAGCTAAGGAGGATCACCCGGCGCGAAGACCTGGATAGCTCTGAAATGGCGCAAATGATTGAAGAAATATTTTCCGGCAACCTCACGGACGCACAGATCGGCGCTTTTATGGCGGCCCTGGCCACCAAGGGGGAAACCTATGAAGAGCTGGCCGGCGCGGCCAACGCTATGCGGCGAAAAGCCCGAAGGATTGAAACCCCGGCTTCAACCATTGTCGACATTGTGGGAACTGGA
>DATFIL010000044.1:0-4747 GCA_035270145.1 Desulfobacter sp.
TGATACAATCAGGCCGATTCCCGGCAACCGGCAACATGGTCGGCAATCAACGTCCTGGTCATATCGGCAATCTCTTCAGGGGCCATATCCTTGAACCGGGAAAAAGGAATGGTATCCAGAACCTTTACCGTCATCTGTGTGTTTCCCTGAAAGGTCAGCGCGTATTTAGGCAACGCCTTATTAGTATTAAGAATGACAATGGGCTGTATGTCAACACCGGTTTTTTTAGCCAGGAGAAATGCGCCGGGTTTGAACCTGCCGATACGGCCGTCTTTGGACCTTGTGCCTTCCGGGAAGAAAAAAATAGAGATGTTTTGCCGTAAAAGTGACTCACATTCGGCCATCATGGCCTTGATACTGTCCTTGTCACCACGCTTGAGTTTAATGTCCCCGTTGTTAAGGGCCATATTCCATCCAACGAACGGTAGCCGGAAAACGGAAATTTTGGACACCCAGCGGTAAGGAAACAGCAATCGGTAAAGCACAAGGATGTCCAGCTGGCTTTGATGATTGGATACAAACACATAGTTTTTCCGCATATCAAGCTTTTGCCGCCCCACAACTTTTACGGACCAAGGCGGCATAACCCAGGTATAAACCGAGGCCCAGAACGCACTGAAAACGTTTGACACAATCCTTCGCGAATCAAAGGGCGCGGTGCATATCCGCAACACACAGGCCACACAGAAAAAAAAAGCGGATGTGATACAGATAAAGGCCATAAATACGGCTGAAAAAACCTGATTTAATACCGTTTTAGTATAACTCATATGGGGTTAAGCTCTCATATCCGTGTTCCGTCACAAGAAGCGTCTGCTCAAACTGAGCGGACAGGGACCCGTCATTGGTCACAGCTGTCCACCGGTCTTCTAACACATGCAGCTCTTTTTTGCCTAAATTGACCATGGGCTCAATGGTGAACACCATGCCGGGAACAAGGGTCACGCCGGTACCGGGCCGTCCAAAATGAAGAACCTGGGGCTGTTCATGGAAATCAAGCCCCACACCATGTCCCACAAACTCCCTGACAACCGAACATCCCTGGCCCTCGGCATATTTTTGAATCGCATGTCCAATATCCCCCAGGGTGGCGCCGGGTTTAATCTGTTCCATACCCAGCCGCAGGCATTCGGCAGCCACGGCAACAATTTTCCGGGCATTGCTTCCGGGCGTCCCCACAAAAAAGGTTCTATTGGCGTCGGCATAGTAACCATTCAAAATCGGAGTGATATCCACATTGACAATATCTCCATCCTCAAGCACCCGCTCGCCGGGTATTCCGTGGCAGATAACATCATTAACGGAAACGCAGACACTTTTGGGAAAGCCCCTGTAGTTGAGCGGTGCCGGCACTGCCCCGGCGTTTATGGTCCGTTCATGGACATAGGTGTTGATGTCATCGGTTTTTAAACCGGGTCGTATCATGGCCTCAACCCCTTCCATAATGGATAAAAGCAGTTCGCCGCATTTTCTGATACCGTCAATCTGTTCAGGCGTTTTCAGGATAATATCATATTTGTTTTTATACTTATCCTTCAAAGAAATTTCAGTTTTTCTGTTCCTGCAGCAGTTTTTGAATTTTTTCCCGCTGCCGCACGGGCAGAGGTCATTGGGTCGAATGGTCGTTGATTTAATTTTCATATTCTAATCGCTTTCGCAGACCTCTCCCCACAGGGAATGGGGATATGCGTCTATAATTTGAAGGGTGACCAGATCTCCGATGCAAGCCTGGTCCGATGCAAAATGTATGATTTTGTTTGCACCGCTTCTGCCGAACATCTGTCTGGTGTTTTTATTCTTCTTTACAAATCCGGCCCTGGGTTTAGGGCTGTCGCCTTCCACCAGCACCGTCACTTTTTTACCAACAAAGGCTTTGTTTTTCTTTTCTGTTATCTTCTCCTGAAAACCGAGAAGTTGGTTAAGCCTGTCCCGCTTGGTCTGTTCATCCAGCTGATTTGAAAATTTGGCCGCCGGTGTAAATGACCTTGCTGAATAAGAAAAGGCAAAGACCGCATCAAATTCTACGGTTTCAAGCAAATCCATGGTCTGCTGAAAATCAGATATCGTTTCTCCGGGAAACCCGACAATAAGATCCGTGGATAAAGCAATGTCCGGACAGGCCTGCCTCAGGGCTGAAATTGTTTTTAAATAGGTATCTCGGTCATATTTGCGGTTCATCCGCTTCAATATCCGGCTTGAACCGGACTGAACCGGCAGGTGAAGATGGTTGCACACCTTGTCAATAACCGTCATGGCCTGGATTAAATCCATGGATAAATCCTTGGGATGGGATGTGGCAAAACGGATACGTTCAATGCCGTCCACTTTGCTGACAAGGTGAAGCAAATCAGCAAAAGAAACCTGTCCATTATTACCGGCATAGGAATTAACATTCTGGCCCAGCAGGGTAATTTCACGCACGCCGGAACCGGCCAGCCCCTCAATTTCTTCGACAATGGCAAATGGATTCCGGCTCCTTTCTTTTCCCCGGACATAGGGCACCACACAATAGGTGCAAAAATTTTCACACCCCTGCATGATGGTTACAAAGCGTGACACTTGAATTTTTCCGGCTAATGCATCCTTGGGAAACCCTTCGAAAATATTTTCACTGGGTTCTGTATCTACAATGCGGGTTTCACCGGCAACCAGTGCGTTAATATGGGTTTCAAAACGACCAAAGGCCTGGGTGCCTAAAACCAGGTCAAGATGCGGCAAGCGTGCAAACGCTTTTTCCTTTTCTTTTTGTGCCACACAGCCGGCCATGATGGTCAGCGGACGTTTTCCTTTTATCCTTGTGCCTGCAAAACGCCCCAGAAAACTATAGGCCTTTTCCTGGGCCTTATGGCGGATGGCGCAGGTATTACACAAAACCAGATCTGCCAGGTCCGGATCATGGGTTTGTTCATACCCTGCATTCTGCAAAAGGCCTGCCAGAATCTGGGAATCATATACATTCATCTGGCACCCAATGGTGTTTACATAGGCTTTGGGGTTATCTTGGCTCAAAATAAAAATCCTTTTTCAACGCTTGTGTGACCATATTTACCTCGTCCTGCCGGTCCGGCGGCATGGCAAGCCGGATATGGCCGATTCCAGGCTCCAATGTTGTGACAACGGCTATACCTTCATAGGCTTCAAAAATAAAACGGATAAATCCGATTTTTGTTTTATCCACCATATATTCTTTTACAACAGATTGCATAATATTTTAAAACCTAATCCTTTATGAACCGGAAATAATACCACCAACAAAGCCGGTTGTTCAAGAGTTTTGTATGAACAAAATTGTCAGCCTTGATCTCTTTATTGCCACACGGATTGACACATCGTTACTCAAGAAGTATAACCCCGGATTCCATGGAGATCAAATATACATATTCGACACCCGACAGGAAGGTTCTTCAAAGACTTCGAAAGGCCCTTGACTGCCATCCTGTTATTGCTGGACTGCTGGCGGACAAAGGGATCACAACACCTGATGAAGCCAACTTTTTTCTGAACCCGGATTATTCCAGACTGAGCAACCCCTTTGAATTAAAGGACATGGACAAGGCGGTAAAGCGCATTCATACGGCGGTACGCAACAAAGAAAAAATTCTTATTTTTGGTGATTTTGATGCAGACGGGGTTACGGCTACGGCCATGCTTTACCAGTTCCTCTCCCTGGTGGAAGCGGACCTGTCCTGGTATGTGCCCCACAGGACAAAGGAAGGTTACAGCCTTCAATTGTCCCATATTGAGATGGCGGTATCCATGGATGTGGATCTGATTATCACGGTGGACTGCGGCATCAGTTCCCATGAAGCGGTTCAGGCAGCAGCCGGAGAGGACATTGACGTCATCATCACCGATCACCATGAACCGGACACCACCATCCCAAAGGCCTTTGCCGTGATCAATCCCAAGCAGGCCGACTGCAACGCCTCTCTTGAATACCTGGCCGGTGTCGGCGTGGCATTTTACCTGATTATGGGCTTGCGCAAAGTATTCAGAGACAATGGGGTATGGGAACAATTCCCGGAACCCAAATTATCCGAATACCTGGACCTGTTCACCATCGGAACCATAGGAGATATGGTCCCCCTGGTGCAGGACAACCGGGTGCTTTGCGTGGCAGGAATGAAACGCATTCGCATGGGCCTTCGTCCGGCACTTGTCTCCATGGCCCGTACATCACGGGTTGACATGGATAAATTTGATTCCGATGACATCTCATTTAAAATCGTACCACAGCTGAATGCTGCGGGCCGCATATCACACGCAAGAATATGTGTCTCCCATCTGACCTGCCCTTCCCCGGCCCAGACGGAGACAACCGCCATCCTTCTTGATGAACTGAACAGAAAACGTCGGCTCATTGAAAAAGAGATTGTCGCGGATATTGAACGACGTATTGCAAGCGATCCATCCATACTTGAAAACCGGTTTCTTGTATTGTGGGACAGCAAATGGGAAGCGTCCGTGCTTGGGATTGCCGCATCAAGGCTTGCCCGGAAGCATGTCTGCCCAGTGGTGCTGCTGAACTCAAACGAGGACATTGCAAAAGGATCATGCCGGAGTATTAACCAGATAAATATACACAAAATATTATCTGAAACCCGGAATCTGCTGGAAACCTTTGGGGGGCATGCCATGGCAGCCGGACTGTCGGTCAAAAAGGAAAACCTGACGCGTCTGAAACCAGCGCTGACAGACATCCTGGCGTCAGTCTACACGGAAAAAGATTTTAAACCCGTCCAAAAAA
>DATFIL010000045.1:0-2501 GCA_035270145.1 Desulfobacter sp.
GATTGATATCCTTGTGGGCATCAAACACGATGGTACGGATGGCTCGCTTGTCCGGGTAAAGTTCCCGGATAAAGGTCTCAGGATCCCGTGCCAGATCCATGGCGGCCTTGTCCACATCCAGGTCGGCCAGATCCATGTAACCGTTTAGCGTAGTGATCACATCAAGGGCCAGTGCCCTTCGTTTCTGCATCAGAACCCTGCCGGGCATGGACAGCTTTCCGGCCGGCTGGGTTTCAAGCAGGTCCAAATCACTCTTTTCAGGACTTAAGGCCAGTACTTCGCCCGGTTTCAGGAGAATACGGTATTTTCCGCCTCTGCGTTCCGCCTGAACGGTGTTGCCTGAAAGCAGGTCTGTCCATGGAAAGGTCGCGCCGCCTTCCGTGCCGGCCAGCCATACCGCCTTGACCTGCATGTCGCAGTCCGGGTTGATCAGCACCAGCATCCGGGCCTTCTGATGAGGGTTGAATCTTAGTAATACCAGGGCCTGGCTCTCTTTTTCATGGATGAGTCTTAATTGTGCCCCACTGAAAAAGGCGGGGTGCTCCCGTAAAATAAGATGAAGCCGGGTGATATAATCCACCTGGTTGTCAGGATTGCCCCAGTTCAGGCCTGGAGAGTTGTGGACATTTATTTTTTCTTTGGCAAACCATTCTACGCCGTTGGCAAATCCGAATCCGCCGCAGATACTGAACAGCGCGCAAAGGCCGGTCCTCATTTTCGCATAGGTATGCGATACTTTGGCCAGTCGGTCATTGTCATGGGTTTCCGCAAAATGGATTAAGTGGCCACAGGTATTTGAGAGCTCTATGGCACGGGGGAAATACTGGGATATCTGCTCAAGGGAGTATTCCTGGAAAAGTTCTGAATAGGCCCAGTTAAAATTTGCCCGCTGGAGCAGCCGGCGGGTTGCATCCGGTGGTCCTCCTAACCCTTCAAGGAAAAAAAGCGTGTTGGGGTACTGGCTTCTGACCTTGAAAATAATATATTCCCAGGCCCGTTCCGGGATCATGTACCCGGCATCGCACCGGAACCCGTCCACACCCCGGCGGCACCAGAGCAGAAAAATATCCGCCATGTACTGCCACAGGTCCGTGTGCCGGTAATCCAGCTTGGTCAGATCCGCCCATACAACCCCCCAGGCACCGGGCATACGGATTTTGCCGTCATCCTCCCGGTCCAGCCACTCGGGATGGGATTCATGAAGACTGGCTGCCCAGCCGGTATGGTTGATGGCAATATCAAGGATCAGGTAGCCGTCGTGGTCATGTACGGCATCCACCAGTTCCATGAATTGTTCAAGGGGGGTGGCTGTCGGATCAAACTGGGCCAGGGCCGGGTCCACATCCGAAAAGTCCAGGGCGGCATAAGGGCTTCCAAACCGGCCCATCCGGGCATAGGTGGTGGGTGTGGGATGGATGGGGAGAAGGTGAAGCCCCCGGCAGCCCATCCGGGAAAAGATAAAGTTCAACTGTTCCTTTAGATCCCTGAATTTTCCGGATTTGGGAATCACCGTATATCCCTGGTCATCCAGTTTGCCGATTACGGTATCCAGATCGGGGGGCTGGAATTTTGCGTCCTTGGTGGGGCCAAATTGCCGCACAAAAGCGTTATAAATGATATTGGCGCAGCAGGTGCCGGCCGGTTCAACACAGAGGATGGTGTTCTCTCCTTGGGGCCATACCGGGGCATCACTGTCCTGGGGAACAAAAAAACATTTGGCCTGGAAAGATCCGTTCTGGGTCAGGGGCAGGCGGATGGAAAAATTTCCATCACCATTTTCTTTCATGGGCAGGTCACACCAGGCCTCACCCAGTTTGATTTCGTTTTTCTCCACCCGGCGGATGATTTCTCTGCGGATCGCGTCTGCATTCCCCAGGTTGGTTCTGACAAAGGCACGACCTGGTCTGTCAGGGGAAACTGAAAGTGTGAAAATGACAACATCTCCGCAGAATAAAACCTGGGCCGTTCCTGGAGACGGGCTCTGGGTGAGCCGGGATATTTCCTTATTTTCTGTGACCATCATTTTGCCTTAAGAAGTTGAACTTAAAAAAATTGAAGTTTGCCTAAGCCTAAGATTGTTAAATTTGATTATATCATATAATTTCAAAGAGTAAATAAAAAGAAATGCCTGTCAGTGGGTCGGGCTCATGTAATCAATTGTAATCATGTTTGATTTTATAAAAGATATATCCTGATTTTGATCTTAGACTCGATAATCCAGTTTTGAGGCACTTTTTTTGGAGGTAAGGCCCATGGTCAAAATAAAAATGCCGCGTGCTTTTTTTAATCCAAAGAAACAATCCAATGTTCTGGAAACTTCCCTGGAACCAAAGGTGATGCCAGGACTTTATTAATATTTTCAAGTACAACTCTGGACAGACCGTTTAAAAAATTCAATTGCCATTCAAAGCCTTCATCAGCATCTTGTTGTTCTGCTGCAATGAAAGCGGGGCCTGCTGTCATAAAAGCCCAGACAGAATAATTAAAATATTGCGTGGCTC
>DATFIL010000046.1:0-2159 GCA_035270145.1 Desulfobacter sp.
TAAAAATAGGGTATTATATCAGAATTAACATGATACATGTGAATTTTTTTAAGTTTTGGTATAAAATAATGATAAAAATTTGCGAAATTTGTCATATTAAGACGATATTTGACTATATTTTTGCTAACAGTTAAAAACCCCGGAAATTTCATAGCCGACCACCCGTACAGGATTCTTTGTTTGGTTTTGATTTGGTGTACCAAGAAGCACTAAGGCATCCCTGGATGCCTACAACCAAAAGCTGGTCAAAAAGATTGCCGTCCGGGGGATATCCGTAAAAGGCCTTTCAGGAACCAATGCTTATCTCTACCTGGAAGCCGTTGAATTGTCCAAGCAGGCACCGATTGCCAGAATGGAAATTGAAATCAAACAGAACAGCGGAATCAAAAAAATTATCCGCAAGCTTAAAAAAGGCGACAATCTCCATGATCTTTCCGGCGAACTGGACCAATATAAAGGGCAGTCGGATTGTCTATGATTTGCGGCACTAATTTTTAACTTTGGCTTTTGCGCAAGATTAATGGTACCATAAAACCATTAAATCGGTTGACAGGCTGTTGAGACATTGTGAACTTAAGAATCCGCCATGGACAACACTACAGATACTCATCAGATATTCAAAATTGCAGGTCTGGCCTTTTTGCTGAACCTGATTTTAACGCTTGTAAAGGTGCCCCTTGCTATCGTTACCGGTAGCTTAGCCATTACAGCCAGTGCTATTGATTCCGGAACAGATGCCGTAGCATCCTTGGTCATTTATGGTGGCGTCAAGTTGTCTACCCGCAAAACCCGTTCCTTTCCCCTTGGACTTTACAAACTCGAAAATGTAGCTTCCGTAACCATCTCCCTTTTTATTTTTATTGCCGGATATGAAATCGCTAAACAGATCTTCTCTTCGAGCGACAGTCTTCCACAAATCACACCGATTTCCATTTTCCTTTTAGCCGGCAGTAGCCTTTCAATATTCGGGTTTGGACAATATGCCCTCCACGTCGGAAAAAAAACCGGGTCTCCAGTCCTGATTGCTGAAGGCCGCCATCGCCAGGTGGATTTCCTGTCATCGATTGTGGTCCTGGTATCTGTCCTGTTGAGCTATTTTGATCTGCAGATCGACGTTATGGGAATCTCCATTGACCGGCTTGGCGCAGCATTAATTCTTCTTTTCATTGCAAAAGCTGGATGGGAGCTTTTGTCAGATGGCATGCGGGTCCTTCTAGATGCATCTATTGATTTTCCCACACTGAACAAAATACGCAGCCTGATCCGCCAAGAACCTGCCGTGGATGAAATCAAATCCCTGATCGGACGCAACGCCGGACGGTATCGGTTTATACAGGCTGACATCACCTTAAATGTCAACAATCTTGAAGCGGCGCATAAGATCAGTGAAGCAATCGAGCACCAGATTTTAACCCAGATTCCGAATATCGAAAAAATAAGCATTCATTATGAACCAAGAGTACGAACCCATGATATTCTGGCGTTGCCCCTGTCGGATAAAAGCGGGCGGATCAGCTCTCATTTCGGGGAAGCCCCTTATTTTGCACTACTCCACCGTCACATAGATAAGCATACCATTGATGCAAAAAAAATCATGGAGAATCCCCATTGCACCGTTTCAACGGCAAAGGGAATCCGTGTGGCGGAATGGCTGGTTGACCAAAAAATCACCCATGTGGGAATAAAAGAGGATGTTTCCCACAAAGGCCCGGGATATGTCCTGTCCAGCGCAGGGATAAAAATAATCCGGATTTCATCCAAACACCTGAGTGGTGCGGTGCGGGAAATAATGATTCCGGAAAACAATGATAACGGAACAGAAAAAATTAAATAGATCTAAAGGAGACATCGTGGACCAAACAAACAAAATAGGAATCATCATATGCGACCGTTATCGGAGGTGTGGGGGAGGGAAATGTTTTAGATCTCTCAAAAACCGTGAGGGTGCATTCAGCCGATATAAAAACATGGCAGTAGAAATTGTTGGATACACCAGTTGCGACGGCTGCCCAGGAGGCAATATCGAATATGTGGTGGATGAAATGAAAGCAAATGGGGCCCAGATTATTCATCTGGCCACCGGCCTGATTGTCGGCTATCCGCCATGCCCCCATATTATCTATTTTCATGACTACATCCAGACGAAGTATGGCCTTGAA
>DATFIL010000047.1:0-3944 GCA_035270145.1 Desulfobacter sp.
TGCGATTTTCAGCTTGGTACCCACGCCGTCTGTGGAACTAACCAGCACCGGGTTGGAAATATTGGCCAGATTCAAGGAAAAAAGTCCACCAAAACCACCAATTTCACCCATTACCCCGGCCCGTGGGGTCGCTTTGGCAATATTTTTTATCCGGTCCACCAGCCGGGTGGCTTTATCAATATCAACACCGGAATCCGCATATGTCAAAGAGTCATTCATTTCATCTCACCTAATGGCATATTAAAAGATTTATTCGTCCCTTTAAAGGTGTCAATCATACGCCCAAAGCCTTTAAAATGTCAAAAGCTTTTTGACAAGGGCTACCTGGATGAAGTATTAAGTGGAGAATTTTTAAACACGGGACTATTTTGGAGAAAATATCTTCGATGAAAACAATTCATATCGGCATACTTGGATTCGGTGTAGTAGGGGCAGGCGTGGCAAAATTGCTTAAGGAGAAAAAAGAACTGCTTGAATCCCGGATCGGCGCTTGTCTGAATCTTAAAACCATTGTTGACCTTGATATTACAACGGATCGGGGTATTGATTTGACGGATACCCAATTAATAACCGATGCCGGATCGGTTATTAACGACCCTGACATTGATATTATTGTGGAGCTTATCGGCGGGCAAACCGTAGCAAGGGATTTCATTCTTAAAATTCTTGAAAACAAAAAGCATGTGGTGACTGCAAACAAGGCACTTCTGGCAAATTTTGGTAATGAACTGGTCGGTATTGCCGGAAAAAATCAAGTTGATCTGGCGTTTGAAGCCTCCTGTGGGGGATGCATGCCTGTGATAAAAAGTCTGAGGGAATCTTTGGTCGCCAACGACATCCAAGCCATGTGCGGCATTCTCAACGGAACCTGCAATTATATTCTAAGCAAGATGACCCGGGACGGCTCCCAGTTTGAGGATGCCTTAAAAAGAGCTCAGGAACTGGGTTTTGCCGAGGCGGAACCGTCCCTGGATGTGGATGGATATGATACGGCCCATAAATTAGCCATCTTAAGTGCCCTGGCCCATGGTATGGAAATCAACCTTGATGATATCCATATCGAAGGCATCCGGAACATCGGTCCGGCTGATATCGGGTTTGCCAAAGACTTTGGCTATACCATTAAACTGCTTGCCATCGGAAAAAGACATGAGAACCATGTTGAAGCCCGGGTACATCCGACCATGATTCCCCGTTCCAATCCTTTGTCCTATGTGGATCATTCCATGAATGCCATTGCCATTGATGCAGACGCCACAGGACGAACCATGCTTTATGGTCACGGCGCAGGTATGATGCCCACAGCCTCTGCTGTTCTTTCGGATATAGTTGATATTGCCAGAAACATCATAGCCGGCACCCGGCGCAGGGTTCCCACTTTGGGATATCCCGAAGAAAATATTCAAAAAATACCTATATTGCCCATGGCCCAGTTATACACCCGGTATTATCTGCGCTTTGAGGCCCAGAACCATCCGGGGGTTCTGTCCACCATTTCAGGGTTTCTCGGTGAAATGGACATCAGTATAAAATCAGTCCATCAAAAAGGACGCAACGCCAATGGTCAAGTGCCCATTGTTATGCTGACCCACCTGGCAAAGGAACAAAGCGTCCAGGCGGCCCTTGCCAAAATTTTTCAAACCGACTGTGTCGTGGGACAACCCGTTATTATCCGCATTGAAGATGATGACACTGATTACTGAAAAGCCGTTCCGTTGTATTCATGTCCCGGTATCCGGGATAAAAGTTAGACTCGATCATCGAGTTACAGCATCAACAGATTAAATAAGACAAAAAGGGTTAAAGGAATGAAAATACTTGTTGCAGATCTGGAAGGGGTCTTTTTACCGGAAATCTGGATCAATGTGGCGAAAAAAACCGGGATTGAGGAACTTAAACTGACTACCCGGGATATCAGTGACTATGATGTACTCATGACCAAGCGCCTGTCCATACTTGATGAGCATAATTTGACACTGAAGGATATCCAGGATGTCATTGCAAGCCTTGACCCCCTTGATGGTGCAAAGCAAATGTTGGATTGGATCCGGAAACAGGCCCAAATTATTATTCTGTCCGATACCTTTGAAGAGTTTGCAGGCCCGCTCATGGAAAAACTGGGTTTTCCTGCGCTCCTTTGTCATAACTTGACTGTGAACGCAGCAAACCGTATCACCGGATACAATCTGAGAATCGATAATCAGAAAGCCCGGGCGGTCAAAGCCCTCCAAGGCCTGAACTATCATGTCATTGCATTTGGCGATTCCTACAATGATACCGGAATGATTCTGGCGGCAGACCAGGGCTTTTTCTTTAAACCGCCTGAATCCATTACCAAGGATTTTCCTGATATTCCCATTACCCGCTCCTATGATGAGCTTAAGGTTATGCTTTCTAATCTTCTGGCAAACTGATGAATGAAAATTCATCCCCCATCTGAAGGCGGGGGGCTTCTTTTAAAAGAATGATAAACATTGATAAATTTAAAGATCTGCGTGTGCTTGTCATCGGGGACTTAATGCTTGATGAGTATCTGTGGGGCAAGGTTGACAGGATTTCACCGGAGGCGCCTGTGCCTGTGGTGGCCGTGGAAAAGGAAAGCCAGACACTGGGCGGGGCCGGTAATGTGATAAATAACCTTTCAGCCATGGGGGCAAAGGTCTTTGCCATGGGGAGCGTGGGTACGGGTCAGGCCGGCCGCAGTGTTTTAAAAAAGCTTAAAGCGTTGAGCGTTGATGTCACAGGAGTGATCAGTGAGCCGGATCGTCCCACAACACGGAAAACCAGAATCATTGCAGCCAGTCAGCAGATGCTTCGCATCGACAGGGAAATCAGGCACTGTATCAGTGCCCATACGCTTGGGGCATTAACCCGGATTCTTGCTGGTTACATAGACAAAATGGATCTTGTTATAATTTCAGATTATGATAAGGGCCTGGTAACCCGTGAGCTAGTCGCCCGTATTGTTGAATTGGCAAAAAAATCAGGTGTAATGACCCTGGCAGATCCCAAGTCCATGGATTTTTCCAAATACATGGGGGTAACCGTTTTAACCCCGAATAAAAAAGAAGCTGCCATTGCCGCCGGTATACAGATTCAAACGCCCGAAG
Organism: Desulfobacter sp.; assembly: GCA_035270145.1. Classification (GTDB taxonomy): domain Bacteria; phylum Desulfobacterota; class Desulfobacteria; order Desulfobacterales; family Desulfobacteraceae; genus Desulfobacter. The sequence continues at coordinate 3,111 of DATFIL010000047.1, forward strand.
ATATGGATGGGGCTGCAGCAAAGCTTATGGCCGTGGCCGATCTTGAAAAACTTCTGATTACCTGCGGAAAGGCTGGTATGGTTCTTTATGAAATCGGAAAACCTTCTGTGGCCATTGCATCCAAGGCAAGGCAGGTCTTTGATGTGTCCGGGGCCGGAGATACGGTGATCTCTTTTTTAGGCCTGGGACTGGCATCAGGCGCCACGTTTAAAGCGGCGGCCGAGTTAGCCAATCTTGCGGCAGGTATTGTGGTGGCTAAAGTAGGCACGGCAACCGCATCAATTGATGAGTTAAAACAATATATTATGATTAATGTTTAAATTATATGAAAATTTAGCTTGACTCAAAAGCTTCTTTGATCTATATTGTCTTTCGTTGTTGCGGGGTGGAGCAGTCTGGTAGCTCGTCGGGCTCATAACCCGAAGGTCGTTGGTTCAAATCCTTCCCCCGCTACCAAAATAAATAAAGGCCCCCAGCGTTTTCGCTGGGGGCCTTTGTGGTTTTTGTTCCCCACACCCAATAAATTTTAAAAGTTCCATAACCCTAACTACAAAAATCTCCGGAAAAACACCATAGATAAACGCCTCGAATCTATTTTTTGTATTTGTTCAATTCATCCAGGGCTGTGTCGGAATCGAGGATGATGATCTCCGGCTTCCACAGGGAGGAGGGCAGGGCGGAGGCCCCCGGAAAAACAATCAATTTTCTTTCCCATTTTTTACGGGTCTGATATCTAATTAGGCATGAGTCATTATTTAAATAATTGCTGCCCCCTGTGCGGAGGAGATAATTCAGAGCTGTATTTTAAAGATAAAAACAGGGTGTATCTGTCAT
>DATFIL010000048.1:0-2206 GCA_035270145.1 Desulfobacter sp.
AAACAGGAAAAGGACAGCGGTAATGGCCAAAAGGGCTTGCATGAAACGTTTCTTTTTCATCTGATCTCCTTTTTTCAAAATTAGTATTAACTACTTGTTAAAATTGATGAGTGTCGTACAAAGAATTTGGAACATTTTACAAAAGAAAACAAACGAAATCAACTGTTCTTTTATAATATTAGGGCAAATGGAAAAGCTTGATGATCGAGTGCAACCTTGCAATTTCAGGCAAACAATTATATATGTCCCAAGCTTGGCCCATAACGTTCTAAATTTTTACTACAACACTCAAGTCTGGATAAAAGTATGGAGATATATCAGGGTATAATCTTAGGTATCCTTCAGGGGCTTACAGAGTTCCTGCCGGTAAGCAGTTCCGGCCATCTGGTCCTGGGCCAGATCTATTTCGACATTACTGAATATGGTCTTGTTTTTGACGCATCGGTACATATGGGAACCCTGGGCGCGGTGTTTATTGTATATTTCAAAGATATCCGGGAAATTTTAAAAAGCCTGGTGTACTACGCCGGAACCCGGGATACTTCAGGGCATGAAACCAATCTGGCCCTGGCTGCCGCCATTATTATTGGTTCAGTGCCCACGGCAATTATCGGATTGGTGCTGAAACAGTATGAGCACATTTTGTTTACCTCATCTTTACTGGTGGGTGCCATGCTTATCGTGACAGGGGGCCTTCTGTGGATGTCCAGGCATTGCTATCGGATTAAAAAAGGTGAACCTTTAACCCCTTCAAAAGCTGTTATCATCGGCATTGCCCAGGGTCTTGCCGTTATTCCCGGCATTTCCCGGTCCGGCACCACCATTGCCGTCGGACTCTTCACTGGTTTGGACAGAATGACATCTGCCCGGTTCTCATTTCTTTTATCCATCCCTGCCATTCTCGGCGCCCAGGTAATCAGCTTAGAAGACATGATCGAATCCCAGAGCTACATTGACCCGGCCACCATTTGTGGTACAATCGCGTCATTTATCATTGGACTGTTAGCATTAAAACTCTTATTAAGACTGGTGAATATCGGAAAGTTTCATCTGTTTGCACCCTATTGCTGGCTGGCCGGAATTCTGGCGCTTTTTTCAAATTTTATATAAAAGGAGGTAACTATGCATCCTGGAATATTCCGGGAATACGACATCCGCGGTATTGCAGGCGAAGAGATTTCCGAACAGGACGCCAATGCCGTAGGAAAGGCATATGGATCACTGCTTATGGGACAGGGCCGCAAAAAAGTATCTGTTGGCCGGGATTGCCGCATCACGTCTGAAGCGTATTCAAAGGCATTTATTGACGGGGTATTGTCAGCTGGATGTGATGTCGTGGACATCGGTCTCTGCCCTAGCCCGGTTCTTTATTTTTCCATTCACCAACTCAACCTTGAAGGTGGGGCCATGATTACGGCCAGCCATAATCCGCCGGAATACAACGGATTCAAGCTGATGAGCGGATTGGATTCCATCCACAGCCAGGGGCTGCAGGATATACGCAAGATCATCGAAGACAAGGCCTATACCCAGGGCCAGGGCACATTGACAAAGGCTGATGTAATTTCTCCATACATTGCCATGATCCAAGAGAACATCACACTGAAAAATACAATCCGGGTCGGCATTGATGCGGGCAACGGCACCGGCGGCATAACCGCGTTACCGGTGCTGCGGGGACTGGGCTGCGAAGTCCATGATATTTACTGTGACCTGGACGGCACCTTTCCCAACCACGAGGCAGATCCCACCCAGAAAAAAAATATGACGGATCTCATTGCCCTGGTGAAAAAAAACAATCTGGACCTTGGCATCGGCTATGACGGGGATGCCGATCGCATCGGCGTGGTGGACAAATTCGGCAACCTCATTTACGGGGACCAGCTCATGGTGATTTACGCCAAAGAAATTTTGTCCCGTCATCCCGGTGCCACCTTTATCTCCGAGGTCAAGTGCTCCATGGTCATGTATGATCAAATCGCAAAGATGGGCGGCAACGCGATCATGTGGCGCACCGGCCACTCCCTGATCAAAAAGAAAATGAAGGAAAAAAAGGCGGCCCTGGCAGGAGAAATGAGCGGGCACATGTTTTTCAAGGACCGGTATTTTGGATTTGATGATGCCCTGTATGCCACCTGCCGGCTGCTGGAGATTCTGGCTGCCACAGGCAAAGGTGTGGATGAACTGATTCAGGATCTGCCCGAAA
>DATFIL010000049.1:0-3277 GCA_035270145.1 Desulfobacter sp.
GTTTCCGGGTCTTTTTAGCCGGCATCTTGTATCTGTTTGGGGTATTTTTTTTAGTCGCCAATGGTGTTCACCTCTTCTTTAAGGTTGATCCCAAATTTTTCGTATACGCGTTTTTTTACCTGTGCGGCCAGGTTCAGGATATGTCTTGCGCGGGCGTTGCCGTTGTTGACAATAAAATTGGCGTGCAGATCAGATACCATGGCCCCGTTGCACCGGGCACGTTTCATTCCAGCCTGTTCAATGAGATAGCCTGCTGATTTAACGCCCGGGGGATTTGTGAAAAAACACCCGGCAGATGCCTTGGACACCGGCTGGGTGGATTGTTTTATTTTAAGGTTGCGGTAAAATTCATCCCTGACGGTGTTGGCGTCAGCCCTGGTCAGCCCAAGCTGGACCTTGAGTACAACGCTGTTTTCAAGGCTAAGTTTTCGGTAGGAAAATTGAAGCCTGTTTGCCGGCAAAACTGCTGTTTCCAGGGTGGCAAGGTCCAAGACCTCGATTTGTCTTACAATTTGGCTCATGTCGCTGCCAAAGGCCCCTGCATTCATCATCACGGCCCCGCCAATGGTCCCCGGAATTCCGGCTGCCCATGACAGACCGGCCAGGCCTGCGTCAGCTGCATATCTGCATAGATGACCAAGGGGTTCCCCGGCAAGTGCCGTCAAATAGATCCGGCCCTGTGGGTCGCCGTTTGTGTTGATGGACGGTGTGATCGGTTCAATTTTTTGTTTCAGCCGGGTGAGGACCATCACAAGTCCCCGGATGCCTTTGTCCGATACGAGAACATTGGTGCCGCCGCCGATAATCGTAACCGGTAGTTCGGTGTTTTGTGCCGTATTGACAAGGGCGATCACCTGTTCCACGGTTTGCGGCAGTACCAGGAGATCCGCAGGCCCGCCTACTCTGAAACTGGTGTAGCGGTCCATGGCTTTTTGCGTTTCCGGCGCAAAGGAAGCGAACATTTTTTTTATGTTATCGCTTAGAACCATGTATTACAAAATCTCCAGCAGTTTTTCTCCGAGGGTGTATACATCCCCGGCTCCCAAGGTGAGCACCATATCCCCCGGTTTTGCCTTATGGGTGATGATGGACAGTGCCTGGGTGAAATCCGGGGCAAAGCAGGCATCCTTGTGTCCATGGGCCTTTATGCCTTCCACAAGTTTTTCCGAATCAACGCCGTCAATGGGGTCTTCCGACGCCGCGTAGATGGGCAGCACCAAAAGCACGTCAGACTGGTAAAAGGCCCGGGTGAATTCCTGGAACAACGCCTTTGTCCTTGTGTATCTGTGGGGCTGGAATACCACAATCAGCCGTTTGTCCGGATAGCTTTCCCTGACGGCAGTCAAGGTGGCCTTGATCTCTGTAGGGTGGTGGCCGTAGTCATCCATCACCGTGATGCCCTTGGCCTTGCCCTTTATTTCCAGGCGGCGTTTGACGCCCTTGATCTCTTCTAACGCTGTTTTAATGGTGTCAAAGGGGATGTTAAGCTCTAAGCCTGTGGCGATACCGGCCATGGCATTGAGAATATTGTGCCGGCCCCCGATGTTTAAAAGAATTTGGCCCAGATCCTGTTCGCCCTTGAATACGTTGAACAGGGAATTTCCGTTTTCAAACCGGATGTGCCGTGCCTGCAGGTCCGACTGGGCTGTCATGCCGTAGGTGATGTGGCGCACCGTGATCCGGGGCAGAATATCCTGGATATGGGGGTTGTCCAGACAGAGGATGCCAAGGCCGTAGAAGGGCACGGAGTTGATGAACTGGACAAATTTGTCTTTTATGTCTTCAATATCTTTATAATAATCCATATGCTCCAGGTCAATGTTGGTCACCGCCGCAATGGATGGGGCATATTTAAGAAATGATCCGTCGCTTTCATCTGCCTCGGCCACAATAAATTCACCGGACCCATGCAGGGAATTGGTGTCCAGCCCCTGGAGCAGGCCGCCGATGATTACCGTGGGATCAAGTCCTGCGGTATTAAGGATTTGTGAAATCATGGCGGTGGTGGAGGTTTTGCCATGGGCCCCTGCCACGGCAATGGCGTATTTGATGCGCATAAGTTCGGCCAGCATTTCAGCCCGGGGGATGATGGGGCAGCCCAGTTCTTTTGCCCGGATCACTTCCGGGTTCTGGGATGAAATGGCCGAAGAGGTTACGACCACATTGACACACTGGATGTTTTCCTTGGCATGGCCCTTGTAAATCACCGCGCCTTTTTCCTTGAGCCGGTCCGTGATGTGGGACAGCTTGAGATCAGACCCGGATATGGTGTAGCCAAGGTTTAACAGCAATTCGGAAATACCGCTCATGCCGATGCCGCCAATGCCTACAAAGTGTATGTGATAATCATGCTGGTACATTGTCTTCCTTTTTTGAAATATCCGCCCCTAGAATACGGTCGGCAATGAGGTCTGCGCCATGGGGCATGGCAAGTGACTTCATGATGTCTGCCATTTCGGATCTTTTCTTTGTATTGTATCGCAGGTTTTCTATGGCTGCCAATAACGTTTCACCTGTCAGGTGCTTGTCCGCAATCATGATGCCGGCGCCCTGGTCAGCCAGGAATTTTGCGTTTGCGGTCTGATGGTCGTCTGCTGCATGGGGGTAGGGGACCAGGATGGCGGGTTTTCCCTTGATACACAGCTCTGATACCGTGCCGGCGCCGGCCCGGCTGATGACCAGGTCTGCCCGGTCCTGGATGGCCGGCATATCGTAGAAAAAAGCGGCGGCCTTGTGCCGGATATCCCCGGCAGCATAAACTTTTTGTATCTGTGCCTCAGCATTTTTTCCGGTCTGGTGGATGATAAAGACCTGGTGGGTATTTTCCATCATTGCCACGGCATCAGTGAATGCCCCATTGATGGAGGCTGCACCTTGGCTGCCGCCGGTGACAAGAATGAGAAAATCATCCGCGTTTATCCGGTTCAGGACATTTTCATCTGTCGTGATGTTTTCCTGTGCAGTGCTTAAAGGGCGGCGTACCGGGTTGCCCACCAGAAAGGTGGTCTCATTCTCCGGCATGCCCTTTGTCTCTTTAAAGGAGATAAACCGGGTCCGGGCAATTTTGGACAGCATGCGGTTGGTCATGCCGGGAAAGGCATTCTGTTCGTGGATGGCCGTGTCCTTGAAAAGGATACGTCCGGCCAGAACCAGGGCAAAGGATGAAAATCCGCCCACGCCCAGAATGAAATCCGCCCTGAATGCGATGATGATTCCCAACGCCTGGATCAGGCTGATGCCCACAAGGGCGGCTGACCAGGCCTTGGCAAAAATATTT
>DATFIL010000050.1:0-2090 GCA_035270145.1 Desulfobacter sp.
CCTGGAGAACTTCAACAAGCTTCCAATGTTCGTCGGTCATCTCGTCGATGCCTTCCTGGCTTTGTACGTATTTTACCCACTCTTCATTGTACATATTGTAATCAAGAAGAAATCCGTCCTCATCTATTTCGAATGTTTTCCCGTTAAACTCAAGTGTTGCCATTTAATTAATCCTCCTAAAAGTTTATTATAACTGCTCGTTTCTCGTTTAACCTATTTTAAGACAAACTTTCTTCACTATCAAAGTCACCTTTACAATTGGAGACTTACCTTATCTCAGCATTGTATCCTTGTCAATAAAGAATAGTAGACGTTCGGCAAAAAAAAAGAAGCCGTCTAACCCTGCGTGGTTAATACGCTTTTGGGGGCTAATTAATCTGTTCAAGCGTAAAAATATGCCCAGTCTTGCACACAAGTTCTTTTCCTGCCTGTCTGTGGGTAGATCGTTCTCGTAAAAGCTTTAATTAATTGTCATTCTTTAGAACCTGTTTAAAAATTAGGGGATCGAAGCGAAATCTCATGAGAATGCAGCCGATTCATTTAATTTAAAATAGGCTCTTAGGACCATGATATAAAACATTTCGTTGAATATTGTCAACCTTCGTTGGTATAACAGCCTTGGGAATGAAAGATGTGAGTTTTGAGTTTTTTTAAAATCTCACCACTCACCACTCACATTTTTCATATAAAAAAAACATAATATTTTTATAATTGAATACTTGAAAAACAAAAATATTTTTATATGACAAAAATTATAACGATATGCGGCCCCACAGGCATCGGAAAAACAGGTTTTGCCATTGCCCTGGCCCGGGAACTGAATGGCGAGATCATCGGTGCAGATTCCATGCAGATCTATAAATATATGGATATTGGGACTGCCAAACCCGATGAAAGGGAAAGACAACTCGCCATACACCACCTGGTTGACTTCCTTGATCCGACGGATAATTTTGATGCAAAACGATTTACCGCCCTGGCAGACCAAGCCATTTCCGACATCGCAAAACGTGGCAGGGCGCCTGTGGTGGCCGGCGGAACAGGGCTTTATATCAGGGCGTTACTCCATGGTTTGTTCAGAGGGAAACCCGCATGCTCGGCAACCCTTGATAACCTGAATCAATCCCTTGAAAAAAATGGGGGTCCGGCGCTTCATGAACAATTGAAAAAATGTGATCCAGCGGCCGCGGAAAAGATTCATCCCAATGACGGATTCAGAATTGTAAGAGCCCTTGAGGTTTTTTTAACCACAGGGGTTCCCATTTCCCAATGCCGGCAGACCCATGATTTTAAATCAGACCGATACCAAAGCCTTACCTTTGGCCTTCACATGGATCGAAAATTATTATATGACCGGATCAACCAGCGTGTGGATATTATGATGGCCCAGGGTCTGCTTGATGAAGTGAAAAATCTTATGAACCAGGGGTATTCACTGGAATTGAAATCCATGCAGTCCATCGGCTACCGGCATATGGGGATGTATATAAAAGGAGACATCAGTCTTGAAGAGGCGGTACGGTTGCTTAAACGTGATACCCGCAGGTATGCCAAGCGCCAGTTCACCTGGTTTAACAAGGAAAAGAATTTGATTTGGATTGATGCCAAAGAGCTAGAAAAAGCCATTGAAACAGCAAAAAAATTTTTGAGATAAGAAGGGCCATGGTGCTTTTAATATTTACCACATGGTCTAATATTTTGATATTTAAAGAGAAGATTTTAAACAACAATACCCTAAATGGTAATTTCATGATTTACGCAAAACACATAAAATTTGTTATTTCTGTCTGTCTTTTAATTGCGCTGACTTTTTTTACCGGATGTTCCAAGCATCCCATTCCAGTTCCGTCTGCTCCTAAATCCCCCCAGATACCGGAACAGGCCACTGTGCCCAAGCAGGCAACTGTACCTGAACTTATCAATCAAGCCAGAATTTTAGGTGAAAAAGACGCTGTCCAGGATGCCCTGCTCATCTACAATCATGCCTTTGATCTCACCCAAAGACCCGGGGCCGGTCATGACGTTGTTTTCAAAACGATTATTCTTGATGATGTTGAAAGGCTATTATCAAAAACAGATGCCGAAGAGAT
>DATFIL010000051.1:0-2302 GCA_035270145.1 Desulfobacter sp.
CAAAACGCCACACAACTGCGGCCGAAGTCATTGAAAAATCGGACATGGCGCCGCAAAAGGTCAGAAATATCCTCTCCGGCCTTATAAGAAAGGGCAAACTGGAACGGGTATCAAGGGGCGTTTACAAATGGGTCAGGCCGGAACCGCGTTAGGCATCAATCCAGTTCAAGGCCGAGGGTCCGGCCACTTGAAACGGCCGCCCATCGGCGTAAAAAAGGAGTACAATTTGACACGAAAAAAACTGAAAGAAGCGGTTAAACAAAAACTCGAATCCCCCGCTTGGCATAAAACCCTGCGGATTCTAAACCAGCAGTTGGCCATTACGTTAGGTGCGGCGCTCAACGCCTTTGCCTATGTATTGTTTCAAATGCCGTACAATCTGGCTGCGGGCGGGGTATCCGGATTGGGTATTATCGTAAATAACCTGACCGGCTTTTCTCCGGGCCTGTTTTTTTTTACGGCAAACATTCCATTGTTCATCCTTGGCTTTTTTGCCTTGGATAAATGGCGATTTCTATTTACCTCCACCTTGGCTGTGGTCGTGTTTTCCGGTGCCACGGAATTTTTTATTGTCAACATGCCAACGGTTTTCACTCAATTTCCCATCACTGAAAATAAACTTTTGGCAACCATATACAGTGGGTTACTCATTGGCATTGGTTCGGGTATTATCTACCGTTTTGGCGGCACCATCGGCGGCACATCAATCATTACCCGGATCATTTACAATAAAACCGGGTTTCCCATGTCCCAGTCCGGCCTGTTCGTGGATGTGATAATTATTGTCCTTGCCGGCTTTGTTTTCAGCTGGGAAACTTCATTACTGGCCTTCCTGGCGCTTCTGATTGCAGGCATGAGCGCAGATTTTGCCATGGAAGGGGCCAGCCAGCGACGCACTTTGATAATCATTACCAAAAATCCCGAACCCCTGCGGTATGCCATTATCAACGAATTGAAACGCGGCGTGACCATGTGGCCGGTCAAAGGGGGGTATTCCGGAGAAGAACGCACCCTTTTATATCTCACCGTACTGCGCTCCCGGGTCTATGACGTAAAATTTATCATTAACCGCATCGACCCCGATGCATTCATGGTGGTCGGCGTATCCCAGCAGACCTGGGGCGGATATACCCTGAAAAAGAAAAAAGCGAAACCAAAGGTATCAGAAATAGTATCAGACCATGGTGTCGACGCCTAACCGTGATGGTTCTGGTACCCTAAAAATTTTTTCCAACGCCGAAGTTGGGCAAATTAACAAAAACTGGATCATCGAGTGAAAATTATGGTAAGTGACAGGATAATTTAAAAACGATTGAGCGGTGGAGCATAAAAGGATGCAACTTTATTTTATTACGAAACATTTCAAAACCCGCAAGCTGGCCTATGACGAAAAACAGAATGTACTCTGGCTGGATCCAAACTTCAAAGAAAAATTTCTTAAGGGACACCAGGTTGGATTCAATCTGAATCTTTTAAGATCCATCAAAGAGTACCCTGCCCTTTCCCCGAAGGTGGTGTTTAACACCACCCTTATTTATTTCACGTTGCACTTAAAAGACTTGAAAGTGGCCATCGGTGTTGATGAAGAAGGGTTAGCGTTTATGAATGAATTAAAAATCCCCGACCCCCCAAGCATTAACGGCGATCCAATTATTCAAAAACGATTGGAATAATCGACTATCCTTTCCCGGATTCAAGATGTTGCAGGTGAGCCACAACAGCCCGGATTTCACCGTAGGAATAATCATCGCCCAGTTCGTCTTTCATCTGGCTCAAATTTTTATCAGGCGATACGACTGCCGCGATGGCTGTCTGTTTTTCTTTGTCTTGCACCAACTGATCCACAGCCAATTCGCCTTTGGCAATGAAAGAACATAAGTGCCCCTGGATGGTGGTCGACGCCAGACCCCGTTCCTCGGCGATCTTGTCCACGGACAGACCGTCTTTAAACAGCATCAGACTGATGTCCCGGGTGTTGACTTGGGGTGTGGCCTTATCCGTGCCTGGGGCTTTGTCACGGCGGCTTTGCGGCGCTTTTTTTGAGACCTGTTCTGCAGGACGCGGCGCAGGGCATTCATCGCCCGGAATCTCTTTTTCATTGCAGTACGTGTCCACCATGGCCAACAGTTCCTCACCATAGCTTTCCACGGTGGCCGGACCCACGCCTCTCAGGGCTTTGAGGTTTTTTTTCGACCGGGGCAGGCAGACGGCGATCTGAACCAGGACTTTCTGGTGGGCCACCTGGAACGCCTTGACATTTTGAGCGGCCGCGGTCCGGGTCCGCCACGCCTTTAAGGCCTGG
>DATFIL010000052.1:0-2162 GCA_035270145.1 Desulfobacter sp.
GCTGGAGGATATTTTTCTGGACCCGGATCTATTTGCGGGTATTGATGATATGGATCTTGGGGATAAATCCTTGTCCCGGGTGGTGTCCGAACGGTTTTACCTTACACCCTCCGACGGCACCCAGCAGTTCCAGGTGGAGCCCTTGAATGAACAACGGGCATTCCTTTTGGGCATGTCGCCGTTAGATCCGATTCTGGTGGTCCGTCGGCTGCTCAATTTCCCCAATGCACCCGGGGCGGTTTATTCGGTGCTGTTCTGCCGCACAGACCGCTTTGCCTTTACCCAGACCATTAAAAATCAGATATAAAATTATGACCTTATTCAAATTGCCAACCCCATTACGAAAGGCAGATATATGAAACACCGCGGATATTACGGCCCCTTTGGCGGGGCATTTTTACCTGAAATCCTTGTGGCCACCTTTGACGAGTTGGATGCCCAGTTCAGGCAGGCCAAAGCAGACAAGCATTTCTGGAAAGAATATGAAACCCTGATGGCAACATATTCCTGCCGTCCCACGCCGTTGACCTATGCCGAGAATCTTACCCGGCACTTTGGCGGGGCAAAGATTTATATTAAACGGGAAGATCTTAACCATACCGGCGCCCATAAGGCCAACAACGTCATGGGGCAGGGGCTTTTAGTAAAAAGAATGGGTAAAAAACGGGTGATAGCCGAAACCGGGGCAGGGCAGCACGGGGTGGCCACGGCCACTATGGCGGCTAAGTTCGGATTTGATTGCACTATTTATATGGGTGAAGTGGATGTAATGCGCCAGCGGCCCAATGTGTTCTGGATGGAGCAGCTCGGCGCCACCGTGGTGCCGGTCACCGACGGTACCCGGATTCTCAAAGATGCCATCAACGAGGCGTTCAGGGACTGGGTCACCAACATGGACACTACCCACTATGTCCTGGGAACCGCTTGTGGACCCCATCCCTTCCCTGAAATGGTCTCCTGGTTCCAGTCCATTATTGGAAAGGAAGCCCGTGCCCAGATCATGAAAGTCGAAGGCCGGCTGCCGTCCAAAGTCTTTGCCTGTGTGGGCGGCGGTTCCAATGCCATGGGGATTTTCCAGGGATTTATGGATGATCCGGTTGAACTTGTAGGTGTGGAAGCCGGGGGCGAAGGTCTTGCGTCGGGCCGTCACGCATCCCGGCTTTGCTCCGAAGATGCCAGTTTCGGCATTGCTCAGGGCTATAAAACCTATTTTCTGCAGAACAGTGACGGCCAGATGAAGGAGACCCACTCCATCTCCGCAGGTCTGGACTATGTCGGTGTTTCCCCCATTCTTGCCAATATGCACGATCAGGGTAAAGCCCGGTTTGAATATGCCACGGACACCGAGGTGGTGGACGCCTTGAAGCTGACCATGCGGATGGAAGGCATTATCCCGGCCCTGGAGTCTTGCCATGCCTTTGCAGGTGCCTTTAAGGAGGCGGCAAATATGTCAACGGAGGATATCATTATCATCAACCAGTCCGGCCGGGGGGACAAAGATATTTTCACCGTGGCCGATGCCCTTGGCGACCCCAAATGGAAAGAATTTATCTGTTCCAAAGCAGGAGAGTATCAAAATGACTGAAACAAAAACCCAGGCATCTGCCCCCGCCTTTCTGGAAACCTATATCCGGGAGCAGCGAAAGAAAAAAGATATCTTGTTGATGACCCATATTGTCATGGGTTACCCCTCCTTTGAGGCCTCCTTTGAAATCGTCCGGCAGATGGTGGACGCAGGCGTAGATTTAATGGAGCTGCAAATCCCGTTCTCAGAACCCATGGCGGATGGGCCGGTGATTCTCAAGGCCAACCAGGCCGCCCTTGACAGCGGCGCCACCGTGGAAAAATGTTTTGAATTTGCACAAAACGTGTCGGACCGCTTTGACATTCCATTTTTGTTCATGACCTATGGCAACATCCTTTATAAATACGGCATGGGTGCTTTTGCCGAGCGGATGTCGAGAATCGGCGTAAAAGGCGCCATTGTGCCCGATCTTCCCCCGGAAGAGGCCAATGATTATCTGTCAGCCATGAAAAAAAATGATATGTCAGCCGTGTTCATTTTTTCTCCGGAAACCTCGGACCAGCGCATGAAGATGATCGACTCCCACGCCACCGGCTTTATTTACTGTCTGGCAAGAAAAGGGGTGACCGGAAAAGAG
>DATFIL010000053.1:0-6871 GCA_035270145.1 Desulfobacter sp.
GCATCAACTACATCAAAGCCAATATTATGACGGGTCCGGGAATACTGATTTCCAGGATTCCCCAGACCCGCTAATAACCGTTTTGAGTCAGCCATGACGTATACGAGAATAATCTAAAATCAAAACGCACCTTAGAATAGAACAAAAAAAGAACAAACCGACAACGTAAAATAAGCGTTGTATCTATTCAGTCTCAGATTCAGCTTCAGCCTCAGCACCTTCAGCAACTTCACCAATTTCAGCTTCTTCTTCAAGTTCCTCTTCATCTGAGATACTCTCAGGCGGAACAATGGTGACTACAGTAAAATTTGTATCAAAAGGAATCTCGATTTCGGAGCCCAAGTCAATATCGGCCACATGAATACCATCACCGATATCCAGTTTTGAAATATCGAGTTTAACACTTTCGGGGGTATCCTTAGGTTTGCAAATCACTTCGAGATCACGACGGATAATCTGGAGCATTCCGCCTTCTTTGACGCCGACGCTCTCACCTTCGGTTTCAATTGGAACGACAACAGACACTGTCTCATCCATATCAATTTCATGAAAATCAATATGCATGTAGTGCAGGCTAAACGGATCCATCTGAAAATCCTTGAGCATAACACTTCTGCCGGTATCCCCTTTGATATCCAGATTAAAAAAGAGACCTGTGGTACCGTTTTCCCGGATCACCTTATCAAAGGCGGTAACATCAATCGACACTTTTACAGGCTCTTTTTTAGCGCCATATACAATGCCCGGAATAGCTTTGTCTGCCCGTAATCTTCTGGCAGCGCCCTTGCCGGTGGCCTCTCTTTTTGCGACACTTAATTCTATAAGTTCCATGTTCAAACCTTTCTCGTACCTACTCTTTCACACAAAAAAGCAGGTTGATCAAATATATCTTTTTATTATATCTTTTTATACAAATAAAGAATTTACAGAATCTCCCCTGTAGCTGCGCATAATGGCCTCTCCGACAAGTTTTGCAATGGAAAGTGTCTTTATCTTACCACAGGAACGGGCCTCTTCCGACAAGGGAACGGTATCCGTTGCAACAAGGGAGCTCAAAGATGATTGTGTTATTCTGTCAATGGCCGGACCTGACAATACCGGATGGGTACAATAGGCATGCACTTCTTTGGCACCCTTCTCCCTGATAACGCCGGCAGCTTCGGTCAAAGTCCCCGCAGTGTCTACCATGTCGTCAATAACCAAGGCGATTTTGTCCTTCACATCTCCGATGATGGCCATGGCCTTGGCCTGATTGGGTGCGCTGCGGCGTTTATCCACGATGGCAAGGCCGGCATCCAACCGTTTGGCATAAGCCCTGGCACGCTCCACTCCGCCTGCATCCGGAGAAACCACAATGATATCATCACTGAAACGAATTTTTATATCGTCAATAATAATGGGGGCGGCATAAAGATTATCCACGGGCACATTGAAAAAACCCTGGATCTGTCCGGCATGAAGGTCCATGGTAATGACCCTGTCAACACCGGTGCGTTCAAGCAGCTCTGCAACCACCTTGGCACTGATGGGCACCCTGGGCGCAACCTTCTTGTCCTGGCGGGAATAGCCGAAATAGGGAATTACCGCAGTCACCCGGGCAGCAGAGGAACGCCTGAAGGCATCAACGAGCAGCAGAAGTTCCACCAAATTATCGTTCACAGGCTTGCACGTGGATTGAATAACATAAACTTCCCGCCGACGTACATTTTCATGAATTTCGACCTGGGTTTCCCCATCACTGAAACGGTTAACTTTTAATCGCCCCAGAGGTTTGGCCAAGTATTCCGATATTCTTTCTGCAAGAGGGGCATTGGAGTTTCCGGCAAAAATTGACAGGCCGTTCATAATAAACCTCTTTGTTTTCTAACCATTTCTGGCCCTTTAAAATTTTGGCTGGGGCGAGAGGACTCGAACCTCTGAATGCAGGGATCAAAACCCTGTGTCTTACCACTTGACGACGCCCCAAAACTTTTTATATCAGCCATCCCAAAGCCCGATCCGGGAAAGAAAAATAAATTTCATATTTTCCGACCGAGCCTGCAAAAGCTTTTCATAACTACTTTCGGCCATATCGTGGTCCGAATAAAGAGCAAAAAGAGACGAGCCGCTTCCAGACATATACACATTTCTTTGCAGCAACAACGCCATCTCTTTTTTTGCAGTACCGATCTCAGGGTATAAACTGCATGCCGGTCCCTCAAGATCATTATGCAAAATTTCCCTGCCATCAAGCTTATTTCCGAATGGCAGTGCATTCGAACTCGGTTTTATAATATATGAAGGGGTGAATGTCAATCCAAATTCTAACTTTCTGAAAACATCTACTGTTGACGCAGGTACGCCCGGATTGACAATAATCACCGACAGATGCGGCATCTGCCTGCAGGGGACAAGTTTTTCACCTACGCCGGAGGCAAATGCAGGCGCTCCGGAAATAAAAAAAGGAACATCCGCCCCCAGGGTCAGG
The DNA here is from genome assembly GCA_035270145.1 of Desulfobacter sp. Lineage (GTDB taxonomy): Bacteria > Desulfobacterota > Desulfobacteria > Desulfobacterales > Desulfobacteraceae > Desulfobacter. Next base: position 2,468 of record DATFIL010000053.1, read on the forward strand.
CCTAAATGCATCATTTCATCTGTGGAAAACGGCGTTTCGCTAGATTCATTCAAAGCCAGCAGCACACAGGCGGCATTGGAACTGCCCCCGCCAAGCCCACCGCATACAGGGATTTTTTTTTCAATGTGAATGGTCAGATGATCAAAGACAGGATCTCCTTTTTTCTCAATCATTGCGGACCTGAAAAGGGCTGCAGCCCTGCATGCCAGGTTCCTATCATCTTCAGGTACATCCGGATGGCTGCACACCGCCTTGATGCCGTTGCCTGACCGGATAATTTCCAGACGGTCGGCAAGTGTCAACGGGGCCATGAGGGAAAACAGCTCGTGGTAACCATCAGCCCGCCGGCCCGTAACATAAAGAAATAAATTAATTTTAGCAGGAGAAAGCCGCACCGGCATCAGGCCTTAGCCTTCACATAGGCCATGCGCAACTCACTGAGCAAGGCTTTAAGCAGGTTTTCTTCATCCTCGGTCAGATTACCTGCTGTTTTCTTCTGGAGCATTGCAATCATCTCAATGGTGTGTTTTGCCATTTCCAGATTTTTTGTTTTTTTCCCGGTGGAGGGCTCCTCCACGGTTCCAAGCTGTACAAGACCGGATGAATACAAAGACAAAATAAAGCTTGAAAAATCTATCTTGGGCAATGCGCTTTTAGAGGCCGATCCATCATTTTGCGCCTCATTCATTACAAATCCATTTCCTTGGGCCATTTTTCCTCCTTTGTGTCACAAAATTTTTATAAATCTCCCAGGGTATACTGGGCGGCTCTCAGGGTATTTTTCATGAGCATGGCAATGGTCATGGGTCCGACGCCACCGGGAACAGGGGTGATTTTTCCTGCAATTTCCTTGGCTGCACCAAAGTCCACGTCACCCTTGAGGCTGGCTTTTCCGGTAGCTTCGTTCATCCCCACACGATTAACGCCGACGTCAATAACCGTGGCACCCGGTTTGATCCATTCGGGTTTAACAAGCCCAGGCACGCCGGCTGCAACAATAAGGATATCAGCACGTTTGCAATGGGCGGCAAGATCTTTGGTCCCTGTATGAACTATGGTTACTGTCGCATTGGCGCAAACACTTTTTTGGACCATCATCATGGCAATGGGTTTACCGACGATATTGGAACGCCCCACCACAACGACCTCTGCGCCGCTGGTTTGCGTGCCGGAACGGACGATCATCTCCTGGATACCGGCCGGGGTGCAGGGCAGGAACCTGGCTTCATCACAGTTGATCATCAAACGGCCGACATTAACGGGATGAAATGCATCCACGTCCTTGTCCGGATTGATGGCATTAATCACCTTTTTTTCATCAATATGCTTGGGCAGCGGCAATTGAACCAGAATGCCGTGAATGTCGGGATCATTGTTGTATTTTTCGATTAAAGCCAGCAGATCAGCTTCGCGGATATCTTCGGGCTGATCATCCTGAATTTCATTAAATCCAACGGACAAAGCTGTTTTTACTTTCAAGGTCACATAGCTGACAGATCCCGGATCTTTACCCACAAGAATGGTGGCCAGACCTGGCACTTTACCATGTTTGGCTTTCATCTGTTCAACATCCGCCTTGATTTCAGCCAGAATAGTCTTGCGTATCTCGGTTCCGCTAATAATTTGTGCGGTCATACCATTTCTCCTGTTATGATTTTAGAATTAAAATATACCCTGAACTTTACCGGTTTCAACATCAACATCAATGCGTTTAAAGGCCGGGTTGGAACAGGTGCCCGGCATCAGTGAAATATCGCCGGCAACAGGAACAATGAAACCTGCACCCCTGTAAATCAGGACTTCACGGATGGCCAGTCTCCAATCGGTGGGCACCCCTTTAAGCGCAGAGTTGTCAGACAAAGACAGGTGCGTTTTCACCATGCACACACCCATCTTAGAAATGTCCGGATCGTCCTGAAGCAGGGCCAGTTTCCTGTCGGCAACAGGAGAATAATCAACACCGCCGGCACCGTAAACTTCTTTGGCAATAAGTTCAATTCTTTGCTTAAGCGGCATATCCAACATGTAGAGAAACTTGAATTCCGTTTTTTCCTCGCATGCGTCCACAACAGCGTGGGCAAATTCAATGGCGCCATCACCGCCTTTTTCCCAGTGGCGGGAAAGCGCCACTCTTTCACCTTCAGCCTCGACCAGCTCACGCACCTTGGCAATTTCAGCGTCAGTGTCAGTATAGAAGGCATTGATGCAAACAACCGGAGATATACCGGCTTTACGTACATTGCGGATGTGATGGATGAGATTGGCGCATCCTTTTTCAACCCATTCAACATTTTCAGTGTTGTACGCTTCGGGCATGGGCTTACCCGGAACGGGTACGGGTGCGCCGCCGTGGCACTTCAAGGCACGGATCGTTGCAACAACAACAGCACAGTCAGGTTTCAGCCCGGAGTAGCGGCATTTCAGGTTCCAGAATTTTTCAAAACCAATGCCGGCGCCAAAGCCTGATTCGGTCACATGGTAATCAGCCAGTTTCAAGCCGATTTTGTCAGCAATGATGGAGCTCTGGCCAATGGCGATGTTGGCGAAAGGCGCGGCATGAACGATAACAGGCTGGCCTTCCAGGGTCTGCATCAAAGAAGGTTTCATGGCATCAACCATCCAGGCGGTCATGGCCCCGGCCACCTTTAAGTCTTCGGTGGTAACAGGTGCGCCTTTTTTGGTATATGCCACAACGATTTTACCCATTCTTTCACGCAGGTCTTTGAGGTCAGTGGCCAGGGACAAAATGGCCATAACTTCTGAAGATACGGCAATACCGAATTTGGATTTCATCATGAACCCGTCAAACTTGCCGTTTACCTCGTCAATACCGATGATGATATTACGCAGGGCCTGGCAGCAGAAATCCATGACCCAACCCATTTCAATGTTGGTGGGATCAATATCGATTCGCTTCATGCCGGAAAGACGTTCGAGCTGCTCGTCCGTATAGTTTCTTTCATGCTGCAAACGGGAGGTCAGGGCAACCATGGCCAGGTTGTGGGCATTCATGATGGCGTTGATGTCGCCGGTAAACCCTAAAGAGAAGGGGGTCAAAGGAATGCATTGGGCCAAACCGCCGCCGGCGGCAGATCCTTTGATGTTCATGGTCGGACCGCCTGAAGGTTGACGAATGGCAGCGGAAACACTTTTTCCAAGTTTTCCAAGCCCCTGGACCAAACCGATGGCAGAGGTGGACTTGCCTTCGCCAAGCGGGGTGGGGGTAATGGCGGTGACATCAATATACTTTCCGTTGGGTTTGTCATTAAGACGGTCAAGTACTTTCATGAAATCAATTTTACCAATGTAATGCCCATGGGGCAGCAGTTCTTCTTTGGTCAATCCGAGTTTTTCACCGATTTTATAAATGGTGAGCATCTCTTTTTCTGCTTCTTCTGCAATTTCCCAATCCGCATGTTTGATTTGATTCAACGCCATGGCCAAACTCCTTTCAATCGATGATCGAGTTTCACTTTTTCATTTATCAAGGGCGGCAATTGTGGTGTCAAGCATCCTGTTGGAATACCCCCACTCATTATCAAACCATGCCTGAATTTTTACAAGCCGATATCCTGATACCCGGGTCTGGAGCAGGTCAACAATGGCGGACCTGGGGTCATGATTAAAATCACAGGATACCAGCTGTTCATCATTCACCCCTAAAATCCCTTTTAAATCTGATTTTGCCGCCCGTGTAAGCAGATCATTAATCTGATCCGCATCTGTATCCGCCGCCACCACAAGGGCAATGTCCATGATGGAAACATTGGTGGTGGGAACCCGGATGGCCAGGGTTTCAAATTTGTTATCCAGATGAGGCAAAATCCTGCCGATCCCCCTTGCAAGGGACGTGGTCACGGGAATAATGGACTGCAGGGCAGACCTTGTTTTTCGCAGATCCGTATTATATGCGTCAATCACAGGTTGGTCATTCATGGCAGAATGAATGGTGGTAATTGAGCCGCTGTCAATACCAAGCACTGCGTCAATGACACTTAAAATTGGAATCAGGCAGTTAGAGGTGCAGGAGGCATTGGAAATAACAGCATGTTCGGCTTTCAGGCTATTGTGATTCACCCCGTATACAATGGTGGCATCCATTTCATCTTTACCGGGATGGGAATAAATAACCTTTGCGGCACCGGACAGGATATGCAGCTTGGCGGCCTGTCTGTCATTAAAAATACCGGTACAGTCCAGAACGGCGTCCACCTTAAGTTCCTTCCAGGGCAGGCGCCCAATATTTTTTTCCTGAAGCAGACAGATCTCATCGTTCTCAATGGCCATCCCCCGGGCGGTTTTCCTCACATCCCCGGGAAACCGTCCATGGGTGGAATCAAACCGGGTCAGATGAAATACCGTATCCGGATGCCAGGCTTCATTAATGGCCACAAGGCAAAGCTT
>DATFIL010000054.1:0-10034 GCA_035270145.1 Desulfobacter sp.
CTGCCTTTTCTGCCGTAATTGAGATATTTTATGCCGAATATCATGGCGGCTCTGGAAAAAGAGGGCACCAGGAAAAATATGGCCATGGCCTGAACCGGAGAACAATTGGTTTTCACTGACCAGATTCCGGCAACTTTTGTCGCCAGACCTAAAACAACGGCAACCAGTCCCATCATGCCCGTACTGGAATCTTTCATGATTTCAAGGGCCCGCTCCCGGCCCCGGTGGCTGAACATGCCGTCTGCGGTATCCCCAAGCCCGTCCAGGTGAAAGGCGCCGGTCACGGCCACCAGAAAAATGAGATCAACAAGGGCTGCGGCAGGTGCCGGCCAGACCATGGATGCCAGAACATCGGTGATCACCAGAAGGGTGCCGATGATCAACCCCACCACGGGGAAAAAGCGGATCATGCCCACAGGAGAATATACCGGGTTTTTTCCCGTGGGCAGAATGGTGATAAAGGCTATGCAGGCCCGTAAATCTTTAAAAAAACCAGGATTATCCGTCCGGCTCATTGAAGTTCGCCGTTCCCGAAAATCCGGCCCGGTTGGATTTGGTTAGGTTTGATTTGAACGGGGATACCGGCCATGCTCACAAAAACCTCGTCAACGGCTTGGGCCACCCGCTGGTTGACAATCCCTGCCATGTCCCTGAACTGCCGCGCCAGGCTGTTTTCAGGAACAATGCCATACCCCACTTCATTGGAAACCAGGATAACAGGGCAGGTTGACCGGTCCAACGCGTCCACAAGCAGGTTCACCGCCGCCATGATACCGGCCTCACCTGTTTCCTGGAGCAAAAGGTTGGAGGTCCAAAGGGTCAGGCAGTCCACCAAAATTACATTTGCCTGGGCACAGGCCCGGTCAATGGTCTCATGGATGCCTATGGGGTCTTCAATGGTTGCCCAGTCAGGTCCGCGGTCATCCTGGTGGTGTTTAACCCGTTTTTTCATTTCCCTATCCGTGGGCACACAGGTGGCCAGATAAATTTTTTTGTCCCGGGCCATATGATCTGCGGCCTGCTTGGCAAAACCGCTTTTGCCGCTCCTGCAGCCGCCGAGCACCAGAATATGCTTTATGCCAGTCATAATATTATCGGTGTCTTTTATTTTACCACGAAGAACACGAAGTGCACGAAGATATTAGCGTTCTAAACTTCGTGTTCTTCGTGAACTTCGTGGTTTTAATTTGAAATTTGAAAGTACCTTAAAATTGCATTGGGCATTATTCCATCAGCATATTAGAAAATCAAGATGAATAATCTCAAATTTGTCAGGTGTGGGTATCATTTAAAATCGCATTAAAAAATTCAAAATTGTATTTTTTTATTTGATTTTTACGCCATAAAGCGGTATTTGCATTAAGTAATTTTAGTTACTGCAGAAACAACCGTTTTGCTGCAACTAAGTGATAAAATGACAAAATGAAAATAACAGCAAAAATATTGATGCGGAAACCGCCTTTATGAAGTCCATTGAAGAAACATCTCTGTTATACGAAATCAGCCAATCATTAAACCAGCACATGGACATGAAAAAATCCCTGTTCAAGGTATTACGTGTTCTGTCTGAATCACTGAATCTTGTAAGGGGAATCATTTTTCTAACAAATAGTGAAACCGGGGAAATCCGCATTGAAATGGCCCACGGCATTTCCGAAGATAAAACCAAACAGATCAAATACCTGCCCGGGGAAGGTATCATCGGTCAAGTGATCCAGACCGGTAAACCTGCCGTGGTGCCAAGAATCAGTGAAGAGCCTTTGTTCCTGGATAAAACCCATTCCAGGAATTTGACCCAGGGGCAAGACTACTCTTTTATTTGCGTACCTATAAAAAAAGAAAACCGCGTGGTGGGTGCCATCAGTGCGGATCGCCCCTATGAAGGCAAACGTTCCCTTGAAAATGGTGAAAAACTGCTCGCCGTGGTGGCAACCATGGTTGCCCATCACGTCATCAACATCGAAACCATCCGGGTGGAAAAAGAGCAGCTGAAAACCGAGAACCTGCGGCTGAAATCAGAGCTGGAGAACAAGTACAGTTTTTCCAATATCATTGGTAATTCAAATAAAATGCGTGAAGTGCTCCAGATGATCTCCCAGGTATCATCCTCTTCCGCCACCGTGTTGATCCGCGGTGAAAGCGGTACGGGCAAGGAACTGGTGGCCAATTCCATTCATTACAATTCAGAACGCAACCAGAATCCCTTTATCAAGATCAACTGCGCGGCCATTCCCGAAAATCTCATTGAAAGCGAGCTGTTCGGCCATGAAAAAGGAGCATTTACCGGGGCCTCCTCCACAAAAAAAGGTAAATTTGAGATCGCCGATACGGGTACCATTTTTTTGGACGAAATCGGTAACATGGACCTCGGGGCCCAGGTAAAGCTTTTACGGGTGCTTCAGGAAAAGGAATTTGAGCGGGTGGGCGGGTACAAGCCCATCAAGACGGATGTCAGGATTGTGGCCGCCACCAACTCCAACCTGGAGGAGATGGTCCAGCAGGGCAAATTCAGGGATGATCTCTATTTCCGGCTCAATGTATTTCCCATTTATATCCCCAGCCTTCGCATGCGCAAAACAGATATTATTCTTCTGGCCGATCATTTTTTGGAAAAATACAGAAAAGAGCATGGCAAGGAGATTAAACGCATCACCACACCGGCCATTGATATGATGATGGAATACCATTGGCCGGGCAATGTCCGGGAGCTTGAAAACTGCATTGAACGGGCCGTGATTTTGTGCAATGAAGGCGCCATTCACTCCTACCATCTGCCGCCAACGCTTCAGACGGGTACCAAGTCCAAGACCCTTCCTTTGTCTCTTGAAGATGCCGTGGCAAGCCTTGAAAAGGAACTCCTCATGGATGCCCTGAAAAATACCCGGGGCAATATCAACAAGGCGGCCAAACTGATCAACATCACAGTCAGAAAATTTTCCTATAAGGCTGGCCGATACAACATCAATTATAAAGATTATCGATAGATTTTCCCGAGTCCCTTATCCCATGGATTCGGCAACGGTTACGGTTCTGTCTCCCAGCATGTTTACATAAGACGCCATTTCATTGTCGTACCATCCATAAATGACGGCCTGGGTGACCTGGATGGCGCAGACACGATCGTTGATATTTTCCAGTATTTCCTTGTCAATGCCCTGCATGTGCGCCAGGTCAATGGAAAGACAAGCCGTACGGGTATGGGTTTCATGGCCTTCGATGAGCGCCGCCGCCCTGGGAGTACCAATAATATCCGAGGAGACATTCTGTTTGTCCGTGAAGATCAAATAACCGTCGGCCTGTTTTTTGGCCGTATCTTCATATATCTGGTTGATCAGCGCCCTATTGACCGGCGGTTTTTCCAGTTCTTCCTGCAGGTTGATGACCAGAATGATCAAAGATCCGGTGGCGGTGGGGATACGCACGGACTCGGCAATGAAACCGATATTGGCCATTTCCGGGATAACCTGTTGCAACGCCTTGGCCGCACCGGTGGTGGTCAAAATGATATTATTCATGATGGACCGGTTTTTTCTCAAATCGGTTTTTCCGGTTTGGGGCAGCCGGTCCAGCACTTGCTGTGAGCCTGTGGCCGCATGAACCGTGGCCATGGATGCGGACAGCAGACGATTTAGACCAAAGGCATCCAGCAACGGCTTGATCATGTGGGCAAGACAGGTGGTGGTGCAGGATGCATTGGAAATCAGACAGTGGCGGACAGGGTCATAGTCTTTGTCATTGATGCCCATGACCGTGGTAACGGCATCATCGGGAATCATGGCGCCTTGTTTCAGTTTAAAGGGTGCCGAGGCAATGACTTTCCCGGCACCAGCCTCAAGGTGTCCCCGGATGGAACCCTTGGGCGCGTCTGATTCGAGATTGGGGTCAAGAAACTGGCCCGTGGTATCCACCACCAGTTCCACATTATTCTCCGCCCACGGGATATCTTTTGGATTGCGGTCTGTGGATAGTATCTTTATTTTTACCCCATTTACCATAAGGGTGCCGGACTCGGGATCAACATCCGTGATCACAGGTTCTGCCTTAAAGCCGTGTAAAAATGCCTCCAGGCGGCCGTATGTGGAATCCCGTTCAATGTAATGGATGAGATCATCCATACCGGTACCGACCTCTCTGCCCACATTGATAACGATTTCATCAAAAAATTTTCGGCCGGCATGGTGCCATAACGTCAGCTTTCCAATTCTTCCAAGTCCATTAATGCCAAGGATCTTTGATGTGTCTGTGCTCATATTTGCTTTGCCCTTTATTAGATTGAGGTTAAATGGTTGCTGATTTTCATCTGTCCCTGGTAGACGATGCCTTTCTGGCCGTCCAGGCTGATGAAATCTCCTGTATTCATTTTCACACCATTGAGCTCACAAACGCCTTTCTCTTCGTTGCAGATCAGATTTTTACACCCCACCACACAGGTTTTGTCAAGATTGTATGTTACCACGGCGGCGTGGGACGTCAGCCCCCCTCTGGCCGTTAAAATGCCGTCTGCTGCATCAATTTCCAGGATGTCATCGGGCACGGTGTCATTGCGAAGCAAAATCAGGCTGGTATCCGGATCCAGCCGCCTGAAGCTGTCGATCTCTTCCAGGGAGAATACGATTCTGCCGCTCATGGCGCCGCCGGATACACCGACGCCCTGGCCCAACCGGATTTTTTCAAGCTTTTCCGGTGCAGCATCAAACCGTTTGACTTTTTTTCTATCCCGTAAAGACAGGTCCCTGGCCTGGAGAATAAACACATCTTCGCCCTTTGGTCCCTGAAAGGCAAATTCCATTTCCTGGGGATTCCACCCTTCCTCGTAAATTAACTGCAGGACAATGGTTTTCAATTTTTCATAAACTAGAGGAAACCGCTCTTCCAGACTGATCTTGACGTCTCTGCCTTCCAACTCCCGTTGAAGTTCGGATATGGGCAGGGTTTTCACTAAACCGGATACCACATCTTCCCCCTGGTTGCCAATGGTAAAATCCCCCCACAGCCGGATGGCGTCTCCGGGCAGTTTGGGACTGTGGGTGAACACCACGCCGGACCCGGATTCCCTGGACCGGTTGCCGAACACCATGGCCTGAACGGTCGCGGCCGTTCCCCAGTCATTGGAAATCCCCATGATATTGCGGTAGCTTTTGGCCCGTTTGGAGTTCCAGGATGAAAACACCTTTTTAATGGATAAAAATAACTGGTCCATGGGAGATTCCACCATTTCTATGCCCTGATCCAGCAAATATTGCTTGTACGCCAGGGCCACGTCGCGCATCTGATCTCCTGTAAAATAACGTTTGAACTTGATGGCGGCCTTTTCCTTATGGCTTTTGATAATGTCATCAAACCGGTCCCTCTGGATGCCGTAAACCATGCCGTAGGCCTGGATAAATCTGCGGTATGAGTCCCATGCAAACCAGGGGTTTTCCGATTTTTTCGCTAGATTTTCGGCAATCTGTTCATTAATACCTACGTTTAAAAATGAATCCAGCATGCCTGGCTGAGAAATGGACGAGCCCGAGCGGATAGACAGTAACAAAGGATTGTCCGGGTCCCCGAATTTTTTACCCTCGGTTTTTTCAAGCTGGGTAAGCATATGGGTCACCAATCGTTGGAAATTGTTCGATGCCGGAATGTAGTTGTCAATAAGATCCAGGCACTTGAACACCTCGGTTGTGATGATGAATCCGTTGGGCACCTGAATCCCCAGACGCTTAAGTTCTATGAGATTCAACCCCTTGTTACCCAGGTAGATGATATTGTTGCTGAACACCCCCCCGGCATCAATGGAGCAGATCGCTGCCTTTGGATCGTAGTTGAGAAGGGCGGACAGCTCATCCTGGCTCAGTCGTTCAGACTGGCGGAACAGGGTGTTTAAAATCCGGTTTAAAAATACATCCAGTTGCTGGAGCCCAAGGGATGTGGCAATCCGGTCCCGGAAGAAAATATCCGCCACCCGCTGGTCCAGTTTTTTGGCCATTTTGACGGCGGCCGGTGTGTTGGGAATATTGGCTGCAGAATCAAACCCTTCCGGCAGGTATTTTTCAAGTATATTTTCCCGCCCGATGCGGTTGTCCAGGTTGCTCAGGTTCAGGGAGTGCAGGTTGTTGAAATGGTCGTTTACCGCATCGGCAACCGCCCTGGTAAATCCCTTGAAAATGTCCAGGTACTGGGTAAAGGAGCAGGTGGTGATATTAATGGCGTATTTTAAGAATTCAAGCTGGGTGTCCAGCTTGTTGGATATAATGCCGTCCAGGGCCAGGGCCTGACGGAAAAGTTTCAGAACGGAAAAAATTTTCACAAAGGTGGGTTTGGTGATCAATCGCAGGTCAATGCTGTTGATCAGATCCTCAAACAGTACATTGATAACGCTTTCAAGTCTTAAGGTCATGCCCAGGGCATCAAATTTGGCCTCACTGTATGACCCGTACATGGACGGGATATCAACGGCAATGTGGCGTTTGTGGTAAATGGTTTCGTTTACGGCAAATTTTTCCTTGGACAAAATAATATTTTTCAGCTCCGCCATATAAGCCAAAAGTCCGCCAATCCGGCCTTCCAGGTCGGTTTCACCGAGGGCATGGAGGATATTTCCGGGGTCGGGCAGGCCCTGGGAAATATGGGTGTTGACATAACTTTCAAGATCCAGGTTCTCAATGCCGTATTTTTCATTGAGCAGGGCATGGAAACGAATCATCAGTTTAACCCGTTCCTTGTCCAGGTTTGTTGCGTCTTCTGTCTTGTCAATGATGGCTTCAATGTCGGCTTTTGAAACAGCAAGAAAATCAGCCGGCGTTTTCAGCTTGTTCATCGCCAGGGTGCGGAAAACGGCATGGGGCCCGTCAATGTATTTTCCGCTGGTTGGGATATTATCATATATGGAGGGGGGCAGATAAGGTCTAAGCGGTGTTTTATCCAGGGTTTTCCAGAACATCATCACTTCCCGGATAAAGTCCAAAATTCTCGATGAGCTTTCCACATGGCTTTGTTTGCGTAAGAAATGGACCAGCCGGTCCCTGCGGAAGACCAATTCATCTATTTGGGTGGAAATATCCCGAAGCTCTCCTTCGGCGCCGATCTCATTGAAAAAGGTGGGCAACAGCCGGGCCAGTTGTTTGACCAGATTATATACCGGTGCGATGTCCGCGTTGAGGAATGTGGTAATGTCCCGGGGAAACAGATCCGTGTCACGGATAAACACGCCGCCTATGGCCAATGAACTGATCAACGCGGACAGCAGGCGTTTGGATTTTTTCGGGTGCTTGGCCACCAGGGCTAGAAATACCCGGATATTTTTCACATGGGCCACATTGCATTTGATCTGCCAGTCTTCTCCGGTTCCTGAGATATCCGGGAACTGAAATCCATGGTCCACGGATCGGTCAATGAAATGATTGATCAGCTCAATTTCGTCGGTATTATATACGGCGTCACCGATTTTATGGATGCACTCCAGCACGGTTTCCGGATATCGTCCTTTGTGTTCTTTGAGCAGGGCAAAGGTCTGGTCAACAATAACTATGTCTTTTTTATAATCACCCCGCTCTCCGATCAGGGTGATCAGGGTGCGGTGTATATCGCCCAAAGCTTCCCGGTGTATGATGGAAAGCCCGGGTGAATGAATAATATAAAATAGAAATGTCAGCTTCACATATTTTCCATAGGTCTTTTCCGGGGCCTGGGAAAAAATCTGCCGGGGTATATCCCTGAAGCGTTTGACATAGTCCCTGTGTCCGGTCAGTTCCATTAGGGCCGATAAGGCGTTCATGTCATCGGACGGCATCGCTTTTATCCGCGCTAAAGCCTGTTTCTGTTCTTGAATCCGCTCCCGGGATACCGGCTCTAAAAGCGAGAGAATATCCGGCCCGCTCCGCCACTCATCTATATTGTTTTTCATCCAGGCCACAGGATCATCCTGACACAGCCAGAATGCAAAAGAGGCATCAAAAAAGCGAATTAAAAATTTATTTAAGGCGGATCGTAAATTGGGGTCGTCCGGGAGCGAATTTTTTTCTGTCATCAGCTTGACCAGGGCGTCAGGCTGGTAATAGGAGCAGACAAAAAAGAAAAAATCAGCGTCCTGGAGAGCTAAAATACGTTCAATTTCATGGCGCAGTGTGTCATAGAAGACATCAACTTCCTGTGTACCGGATTTGGCGATATAATGCAGAATCTGCATGAGATTATCCGCAACATTGGATTTGATTTCAGAATCAGATACGGATTTAAATGCCGAATTAAAAATGTCACAAAGCAGACCAAGAACCTTTCGTCCATTGGGCTCGCTGGTGTACAAATGAAAATATTGAAGAGAGAAATGCCGGGATTCATTGACAATAAAGGCCCAGTTCCGGTACGGATGGGATAATTCCTTTAAAAAAATTTCCAGGCGGTTGACAATACCTACATATCCTTCAAAAAAGTCAAGAAGCAGAAGATACCGATCATCAATGGTGACATTTGCCCGGGTATCTGAAAGGTTGACTTCAAGGGCTTTTGATTTCACAGAAACGACCCCTTTATTCTTTTTAAATTAAAATACCTTATTCTATCATGGTCACACTGGTTTGTAACCTAGGTTTTAGAATTGTTGTTGACACAGGTTCCAGCTTGCTTATCTTAACTGATTTTTATAAGATGAGGTTTTGATTTATCGAAACAGTCTCCAAGTGAAACGTGAAAATTAAAATTTAATCCAGTTTTTTAATTTGGTGAACATTTAATGTGAGGAGTAATAATCATGAATAATAATCCGTCTCAATTTACACTCTACAGTGGCGGGCACAGAGGCGCTGAAGCCGAATTTGGAAAACTTGCAGAAAAATACGGCGTCAAGGAAGTTAATTTTACCTTTGAAGGAAATGTTCTTGACAGGGATACAGGCATGCGGCTGCTGAACCAGGAAGAGCTTGAAAAGGGGAATATCTCAATGGATATTGTCTCGACCCGTCTGGGTAGATCCTTTTCAAAAGGCAATAGAATCAGAAAGGTTATCCAGTCCATTTTTCATATGGTCAATAATGGATACCAGATTTTTGTTGTAGGGTGGATACTGCCGGACAAGACCGTTAAGGGCGGCACCGGCTGGGCTGTGGAGTTGGGCAAACTTTTTAACCGTCCAATATTTGTCTATGAGCAGGACAGGAAAGCCTGGTTTTCCTGGGTGGATAATGACTGGCAGGTGGCCACCCCCATGATTCACCATAAATCCTTTTCAGGAACAGGCACCCGGAATCTCACCGATGATGCTGCGGTTGCGATGCAGGATCTATTCGAGCGCAGTTTCAAATAGCTTGTGTTTGAAGGAAAAGTCACCCACCTGCGGCGTTGCATAAAAATTTGCATATAGGCAACTTTGCGAGCATGTGCGATGCTAACGAGCCGTCTAAACACATTGGCCGGGACTTTTTTTCCCGGTCAAACGGTTTTCAGCAAATATCGACACTGGCCGATTTCATCTCTTCCAACGCCGCGGCCGTGGTTTCCGGGGCAACGCCCCGGCACAGGTCTTTGATCAGTGTTACATCAAACCCGAGCATTATAGCATCCATGACCGTGGCTTTGACGCAATAATCCGTTGCCAGTCCGTAAATGACGAGCTTTTTTATGCCTGCATCTTTAAGGATATCTGCCAGGCCGGTATCTTTTTTTCCGTCATCAAAAAAACCGGAATAGGAATCAAAGGCCGGGTCCATGCCTTTTTTTACAATGGCCGTGAAAAGGGCTTCATCCATCAAAATCCGGGCATTGGGGCTGTCCTGGATACAATGGGGGGGCCATAATACCTGTTGGCGACCCTCAATTTTAATGACATCATAGGGGGTGGCGTTATCGTGGTTGGAAAAAAAGGAAATATGGTTTGCCGGGTGCCAGTCCTGGGTGGCATATATCGGGTAACCAAGTGCCTTGAGCCGGCAGGTTTGGGTTTCTGCCGCATCAAGGTAGTCCCGGTCCGCACCCCCAATGGCCATGCTGCCTTGCATGGCCTGGGTAAAATCTGCCTGGATATCCACAACAATCACGGCGGTATGGTCTTGTTT
>DATFIL010000055.1:0-6303 GCA_035270145.1 Desulfobacter sp.
TCCGCCAAACGTTTATCGGTGGAAAATTGTTCCAGCAGCAGGTCGCAGATCAAATGAACAATATCAATATTTGCCCATTCATTGGTGCCGCCGATATTATATGTCCGGCCGGGTATTCCTTTTTCCAATATCAGGTCCACACCCCGGTTGTGGTCCTCTACGTAGAGCCAGTCCCGGATTTGCCTGCCGTCACCATATATTGGCAAGGGTTTATTAAACAGGATATTGATGATCACAAGGGGAATCAGTTTTTCCGGAAACTGAAAGGGGCCGTAGTTGTTGGAACAATTGCTGATGGTGGTGTTAAGTCCATAGGTTTCGTGGTATGCCCGGACCAAATGGTCGGAGGATGCCTTGCTGGCGGCATAGGGAGAATTTGGCGCATAAGGGGTCAATTCCGTAAAGGGGGGATCATCGGGCCCTAATGTGCCATATACCTCGTCTGTCGAAATATGGTGGAACCGGTGTTTTGTTTTGCCGCCGTCCAGCCATCGTTTTTTGGCCGCTTTGAGCAGGGTATGGGTGCCGACGATGTTGGTGTTGATGAACTCGTCCGGACCGTGGATGGATCTGTCAACATGGGATTCGGCAGCAAAATGCACGATGGTGTCTATGTTGTGATTTTCAAGCAGGTTTTCCACCAGGGGTTGATCAAGGACATTGCCGTGGACAAATTCAAATTTAGGATTCTTTTCGGCTTTGGTGAGGTTGGCCCGGTTGCCGGCATAGGTCAGCGCATCCAGCACAACAACGTGGTCTTCCGGGTATTTATCCAGCCAGTAATATACAAAGTTGGTGCCGATAAAGCCGGCGCCGCCTGTTACGAGAAGATTCTTCATTTAAAGTTCCTTTAACATGGAGCAAAGCTGTTTGCGCCAGTGGACAGGTTTTAAGTCCAGGGTCTGCCACAGGGATGTTTTATCCAGGACGCTGTAAAAGGGCCTTTCGGCAGGCGTTGGGTACTGGCTTGCCGGTATGGGGTTGATGGGGATCTCTTTTTGAATGAGGTTCAGGCTTAAGGCTTCCTCCTGGATGGCTGTGGCAAAATCGTACCAGGATGCGATGCCGGCATCTGTAAAGTGATGGATGCCGGTTAGGTTTTTGTCCATGGCCTTCCAGGAGGCATGCGCCAGGCCATTGGCCCAGGTCGGGGAGCCGATCTGCTCATCTATGATGTTGAGTGCCGACTTGGTTTCAAAAAAATTCAGCATGCTTTTAACGAAGTTGGCCCCGTGGGAGGAATAAAGCCATGCGGTTCTGATGATTGCTGCATCATCTTTGAGAATTTCAAGGACGGCCTGCTCGCCTTTTAGTTTGGTTTTTCCGTATACGGAAATGGGGTCTGGGGTGTCCTGGGGGAGGTATGGGCGGTGGGCTTTTCCGTTGAACACAAAATCCGTTGAGATCTGGATGAGGCGGATATTGTTTTTGCGGCAGAGTCCGGCTATCTGTCTTACGGCGGTGTGATTGATGCGGTCTGCAGTTTCTCTTTCTTGTTCGGCTTTGTCCACTGCGGTGTAGGCTGCAGCATTGATGATCCAGTCGGGTTGAGCCGTTTCAATGCACGTTATGATGCTAGCGGTACTTAAAAAATCAATTTTGGGGTAATCGCATGTGGTTAAGATAATACCCTGGGGGCAGGTCCGTTTGAGTTCCCAGCCGAGTTGGCCGTTGGCGCCGAGCAGCAGTACTTTCATTTGAAGACCTCCGCGGAACCAAAGGGCAGTCCCTTTTCATCTTTTGGTGAAAGGACGGGGTCTGTGTCTATGGGCCAGTTGACGGCAATTTCCGGATCGTTCCAGAGAATGCTCCGCTCGTGTTCTGGTGCATAATAGTCGGTGCATTTGTATGTAAACTCAGCTTCGTCACTGAGCACGTAGAATCCATGGGCAAATCCCGGGGGAATCCAGAGCATGGATTTATTTTCGGCTGAGAGGGTTTCTCCGACCCATTTGCCGAACCATGGTGAGGCTTTACGGATATCCACAGCCACATCAAAAACGCGCCCTGATGTTACCCGGACCAGTTTTCCCTGGGATTGTTTGATCTGGTAGTGAAGCCCCCTGAGTATGCCTTTTGTTGATTTGCTGTGGTTGTCCTGGACAAAGGTATAGGGGCCGACATTTTTATTAAAATCATCCTGGCGGAAGGTTTCCATAAAGTAACCGCGGTGGTCTCCGAAAACTTCAGGCTCTATCAGGACGATATCGGGTATGGATAAAGGTGTGTACTTCATAATTATTTAATCAGGTCTAAGAGATATTTTCCGTAATTGTTTTTTTTCATTGGTTCAGCCAGTTTTGCCAGATGATGGCTGTCGATCAGTCCCATCCGGAATGCAATTTCTTCGATGCAGGCAATTTTAAGCCCCTGCCGGTCTTCTACGACCTTTATAAAGGTTGATGCATCCAGGAGGGATTCGTGGGTGCCGGTGTCCAGCCAGGCTGTCCCCCGGCTGAAAAGTTCGACATTTAAAATACCCTGCTTGAGGTATTCATTGTTTACATCCGTGATTTCGAGTTCTCCGCGCGGGGAAGGCTTGATCTGTTTGGCAATATCGATGACATTGTTGTCATAAAAATAGAGACCGGTAACCGCATAATTGGATTTGGGGTTTTCCGGTTTTTCTTCGAGGCTGGTGACGGTGCCGTTTGCATTAAATCCTGCAACGCCGTACCGTTTTGGATCTTTTACATAATATCCAAAAATGGTTGCGCCGTTCTCCTGGTTTGCGATGCGCTGCAGACGTTCGGACAGGCCTTCCCCGTAGAAAATATTATCACCCAGTATCAGGGTAACCGGATCGGATTGAATAAACTCGTCACCGATGATAAAGGCCTGGGCCAGGCCATCCGGGGAGGGTTGTACGGCATATTGAAGGGTGAGTCCCCATTGGGAGCCGTCTCCAAGAAGATGCTTGAAATTATCAAGATCGCCTGGTGTCGTGATAATAAGGATGTCTGTGATGCCGGATAGCATTAATGTTGACAGCGGATAGTATATCATGGGTTTGTCGTATACCGCCATCAGCTGTTTACTCACTGAATAAGTAAGCGGATACAAGCGCGTGCCTGATCCGCCTGCCAGTATTATGCCTTTACGCATTGATCGTCCCTTTTTATCTTAGGGCCATGGAAACAATAAAATCTACCATACAGCTTGTCTTTTTACCTGTTTTCCACGTTGCATCAATGTGTACATATTCCAATATGCGCCCATTGACGCGCCTTGAAAACAGGCAAAAATTCGGTGCTCTATTGGTAGATTTTAAAATTTCCATGGCCCTTATTTGAGTAAAATTTCTCCAAATATACTAACATCAAATGATCGTAAAATCACCTGGCTGATTTTGGAAATATTGACTTTCATTTTTCTAATGCTTATAACCCTTTTATTGGAAAGGTTCAATATGAGGAAGACACCACAGCTTTTTTACCATGGCAGACGATAAAAAGACACAGACATACCAGGGATATGAACAGGGACCCATTTATCCGACCAATGATGCATACAGCCTGCTGCTGCGTCTGATCCGGAACTGTCCGTGGAACCGCTGTTCCTTTTGTCCGACATATAAAAAGCAGAAGTTTTCCATACGCCCTGTGGAAGATATTATTAAAGATATTGACCTGGTTCGCACATACATTGACAGGCTGCTTCAGGAAAATGCCCTGCCCATTGCCTTTGACCAGGAACGAATTCATTCCATTTATACCAATTTTGAGGTCCGGGACCGGGTGGCATTCAACAACGCGGTTAAGTGGTATGCCGCGGGTATGACCTCCATTTTTCTCCAGGATGCCAATCCCCTGGTTATGAAACCCAAGGACCTGCTTTTTATTCTCAAGCATATCAAGGACGCGTTTCCTCAAACCGAATCCATTGCCACCTATGCCAGAAGCAGCACCATCCTTCAATTACCCGACGGCACCCTGGAACAGTTGCATAGACTTGGTCTTAACCGGATTCACGTTGGGGTTGAAAGCGGATCAAACTTAGTGCTTAATCGCATGCGCAAAGGGGTTGACAGATTCGGCCACATCAAGGCGTGTAAACGGATCCGGCAGGCGGGTATTGAGTTGTATACCTATGTAATGCCGGGATTAGGTGGTTTTGACCTGTCCATTGAACATGCCCTTGAAACTGCTGAAGTTCTGAATGCAATTAATCCGGATGTGATCAAAATTCGGACCCTTGGCCTTTCTCCTTCCACAGAACTTGCCCACTGGCAGCTTCGGGGCATGTTTGAGAAACCAGGTGATGCCATGATTGCCACGGAATTGCGCCTGATGCTTGTGACCCTGGACAATATCCAGTCCCGTATAAAAAGTGATCACATTCTGAATCTGTTTGAAACTGTTACCGGTAAGATGCCCCATGACAAAGAGAAAATGATCGGGATTATTGATCGTTTTTTTGAACTGGAGCCCAAAGAGCGTATCCTTTATCAGATCGGTCGGCGCATGGGGTTTTTCAAAGGGCTTGAAGACATGGATACAAGCTCCCGGATGGACCAGGTGCACCTTGCCTGTAAAAATTACGGAGTCACCCCGAAAAACGTGGATCAGATACTTGACCGCTTAATGATGCGGTTTGTTTAACTTGATTGAGTCTGAATATTTTTATATTCACGTTCCCTTCTGTATAAAAAAATGCAGGTATTGTGATTTTTATTCCAAAACCGACCTATCCCTGATTCCTGATTATGTGGCGGCCCTGGTCCAGGAAATTCGGCTGCGTTCACAATTAACCGTATCACAGCCCAAAGGCAACGCTGCAACTGTCTACTTCGGGGGCGGCACGCCGTCTCTGCTTGGACCACGGCACCTTGAAGCCATTCTGCAGGCTCTGGACAACGCCTTTGGTCTTTGCCGTCAGACCGAAATTACCCTTGAAGCCAACCCCGGTACCCTGGACGACATCCATTTGAAATCGTTTCAAGGTATGGGGATCAATCGTGTAAGCTTTGGTGTCCAGTCATTTGATCCGGCACAGCTCTCCCTTTTAGGACGTATCCATTCAGCAGATGATGCGGTGTATGCCGTGGAAGAGGTTCGTGCTGCCGGCATTGAAAATATCAGTCTGGATCTAATTTACGGCCTTCCCGGCCAGACCGGCGACCACCTGATCCGGGAGCTTGACGCTGCCCTGGCGCTTATGCCCGCGCATCTTTCCTGTTACATGCTCACCCTGGAACAGGGAACAGCCTTGCACGTGATGCATGCACGGGGTAAGTTTTTACCCATGGCACAATCGGATCAGGTCGATCTGTTCTGTGCGGCGGCCAAGTATCTGAAAGCCCGTGGATGGGATCATTATGAAGTATCCAATTTTGCAAGGCATACATCCCTTCGTTCCCTGCACAATCGCGCGTACTGGCAGATGGTTCCCTACCATGGATTCGGGCCGGCCGCCCATTCCTATGCCGTAAAATTCGACACGGATGGATCGGCCGCATATGAAAGGTTCTGGAATGCATCGGACCTGAACGGCTATATCAATACTTTGAAGCTTGGAGATCTTCCTGCATCTGACAGTGAGACCCTTACCCTGGAACAGCGGCAGATGGAGTATGTTATGGTGGGGCTGCGGACATCCATGGGCCTTGACATTAGAACCGGACAAAATCTGTGGCAGAATCGGTTTTTAACTGTGTTTCAACGCCTGCTGGAAGATCTTGAAAATAAAGGATTGGCCCGACGCCAGGATGCCGGACAACGGTTTGTTTTGACCCTTGAGGGCTGGATGCGTCTGGACAGTATTATCGCCTCTTTTGTTGAAAGAATTTGATGCTCAGAACAGTTTTTGATTTCAGCTTATCAACAAACAATGACAGGCTTTTAATGTAATCATAGCCATGTTAATATTTTTTACAAGAATAAGGATAGTACCTGAGCCATTTCCGGTAGGTAGGATATTCTTTTACTTTTAACCCTTTAGGTTTTCAATGGAAACCCATTAAAAAGGAGATGCCGCATCCATGTCAGATGTCAGTAAAATATTAAACCAGTTTTTAGGCAGCAGTGCTACTGGCGGATTTGCCGGGGGACTTGCAGGGGGGCTTACCAGTTCCATGCTGACCAGTAAAAAAGGACGCAAATTAGGTAAAAAAGCGTTGAAAATGGGAGGGATGGCAGCCGTAGGGGCCATAGCCTATGGCGCCTTTCAAAAATACAACAGTGCCCAATCAAGTGCCACCCAGACGGTACACGCCCCTGTTCAGCCAGCGCTGCAACCGGCCCTGCAGCCGGCGCCTTTCGGTTCATCGTTCATGCCCGCAGAAAATGATATGGCCGGCCGGGA
>DATFIL010000056.1:0-5392 GCA_035270145.1 Desulfobacter sp.
AATTGATGCAAACGGCATGAATTCGCAAGGTGCGGGTAACTGGCAGGTTACCCTAAATAATACCTTGCAAGCGTCTGTCCCCTTCCAGTTCTCGGCCATTGTTGATGAAGGCTGTTTCAAGTTCGATATGACTAGGCCACCTGGTGGACTGCGAGCAGGTGATGCCGTCCCCATAGGCGTCAAGCTCAGCATAGGCAAGTCGCCACTGCTGTCTGCAGACAATATTCAGGTCAGCATATCCCGGCCTGTGCAAAACCGGGGGAAATTACTGGCCGAGTGGCTCAAGAAACACCAGGATATAGTCGGTGGTAAAATTGTTGATATCAAATCCGTCGCATCGCTGGGTGCAGGCCTGTCGGAGGAAAGTCAGGTCATGATTCATGAGAAATCACCGTATATTATCGATCGGCTGGAAGCCATAGCCTTTGCGGATCCGGAATTTGCCGCGCAGGCCAGAAAACGGGAAGTCTTCTCTGTAAAACTGTTTGATAATGGCTCTGCCGAGCATGGCGACAAAGTTGCTGACGACGGGATTTATAGCAATCTTGTGCCCCGGGCGACTATCCCGGGTAACTACCAGCTTGTTTTTGATTATAATGCAATTAACCAATGCGGTACTATTACACGCACTGAGACATCCAGCTTCCTGGTGCGACTCGCTAAATTTGATCCTGCCAAGTCCGGCCTTGTCATCAATGCAGCCGGCGCTGTGACGAATGTGTCGATTACACCAATTGACGGCGCCGGCAATATCCTGGGCCCGGGCTACAGCGATCAGATCATTGTTGAATACGGCAAAAGCCGGCCCAGTGGTGCCTTGGTCGATAATCTTGATGGCTCATACACGCAAGGTTTTACCAATGTGAGTGATGCGACTAGTGTCACTGCGACGATACGCGGAGAGAAAGTCGAGTTCACCACTGTTCCCCCGCAACTAGCTTCACCATGCTGGATTGCCTGGTTCTTGCTGGCACTGGCACTCCTTGCTGTCATTTTTTTCCTGGTTGCACTATTACGCGGCAAAACGAGTGTTCGTAAAAATTTGATCATTGCCGCCATCATTGCAGCAATCATCATCATTTATTTGGCGTTGTATTGCTGAGTCATGGACAAGGCCATCACGATGCATATTAGTTAAATGAAAGCCAAAATATACATTGCAGCAATTTTAATCCTAATTTGGTGGTGGTTTTGCTTCGGCACCACCACCATCATTTTCGTGCGGCATCTAAACCGCGGTGGCAACATTGATGCACTCAACGCAACCGGCATTGCCCGCGCAACATAAGGGATAGAAATCGTTTTTATTTCTTTAAATAACGCCTTTCGCTTTTACGGATTAGGAAGTTCCGAATTATCCGAATTGGAAACAAGAGCCCTGAAAATCAGGTAGATCTTCTCCTACATCAAAGGAAGAATTGATTATGTGGCAAAATGCAACCAAATGAGCGTCGAAGGTAAAGACAGACACCCGGCAACAGGGGCGTTTTTGACTCCCTGAAAAACGTATCGGTAGACATTTATCGCATCATAAATGAGGGAGATGGTTTTTTCAGCGTATTCTTTGCATTTTATCAAGAAGCGCTTTTTTAGACAATCAAGCATCTTAAATTAGGAAAAGGGAGGAGAACCATGGCTAAAGGATCAGCCTTATTGGTGGGATTGAAAAATGTGGATCCGACAGCTTATAACGGTTGGGACGGCAAAGCTGGATGTTGGGGGTGTGAACTCGATGTAGACAATATGGAAATGATACTCAACCCATTTAATTATCAAATAAAAACCCTGAAAACTGCCGAAGCAACAAGAGATCGGATTCTTTCTGCGCTGTATAGAGCTGCGGATAATGCAGCAGCAGGAGATATCTTTGTTTTTTATTATTCGGGTCACGGAGGACAGCAACCGGATATAAATGGTGACGAGCTTGACGGCAAGGATGAAACTCTCGTTGCCTATGACAGGGAAGTAATTGATGACAAAATTCACGAAGCTATGGCTAAATTTAAGGCCGGGGTCCGTCTGGTCATGATAAGCGATAGTTGCAATTCTGGAACAAATTACAGGCTGAGAATGACTGCACCGGTTAATGAGCAGGCCATATTCAGGCCCTTGGCAAGGCGCTCAACAAGGGAACTCAGCATTGATGCGCAACTCATTCATATAGGTGGATGTCGTGACGGCTTTGGCTCGGCAGGGTATCAACATGGTGGAGCCTTTACCATCGCTTTGTGTGAGGCATGGGAAAATGGTGCTTTCAGGGGGAACTTCAAAGATCTCCACAGTAGGATTTGCGATATAATAAGGTCCGACCAGAAGCCTCAATACAGCGAGTACGGGCCTGTCTGTGATGAATTTCAAGCCCAGCGAGCTTTCGAGGTGAGGCTTGCTCCACCGCCTGATGATTATATCGAACTACCAATTATCGGATTGAGCCCCACAGAGGCCACCATTGCCCAAGCAGGGGAAAAAGACAACTATAAATTTGTGGTAGCAGAGAGCGGAGAATACACGATCGAAACCGGAGGTCGGACAGATGTTGTCATGGCCCTTTACGGTCCAGACAGTGAGGATAAACTCATAAAACGTGATGACGATAGTGGACCTGGGTGGAACGCTAAAATTGTGGCGGAGCTGACGCTGGGAACTTATTATGTGAGAGTCCAGCATTACAACAGTGAGAGCGGAACAGGTTCTTATAGTATCAAGATAACAAAATAAGGGTTCTTCACGGATTAAGGTGATTAAAGCACACAGCGGTTGCTATATTTTCGGTCTTTAATGCATTTTCTCAATCAACAACTTAAAGGCCTCATGAAAAAATAGCTGCGTTTTTACCCAAGATAAATACCGCAGATCGAAATGGCGCCGGCATAATCATTGAATTAGTTGAAAAACTCGCATAAAGACACCAAAACACAAAGATTTTTATTCGACTTTGTTATCTCTTTTGCCTTTGGGGCTTTGTGCGAGAATAAAATTAGAATTGCTGGATATTGCACCTTGACTTTGTGCCTGAATTTGGTAGACCATTACTGAAAAGAAAAGGTATTCGAACGCTATTTTTATAAAAGAGTCACCGGCAAACCCGGGTTGTCACGTTCAAGATTCGTTATGGGCCCAGCCGCGGTTAAAAAACAAGTTGGCCCGTGGCCGTTATATCGGCCGGCGGAAGGACATAGTCTGACATAACTTTTACCTGGCCCCGATGCCGGTACAATTCATGGGGGATATTATGATTCGTAAACTCATTCTGGTCTTGAGTATCCTAATTTGGACAACCACCTACGGCACAGCATCGGCGGTTGAATTGGGAGTAATCACCGGCGGCACTAAAGGCACTTACTTCCAATTCGGCCTGAACCTGATGGAATTGGGCAAAAAATACGGATATAATCTCCATGTATACAACTCCCGGGGATCCGTGGAAAACGTATATGCCGTGTACCAGCGGCCCAAGACCCAGATGGGTATTGTCCAGTCCGATGTGCTGGCATTTGTACTCAAGGTGAAATCCAACAAAATTCTAACGCGTATCGCCAAAAAGACCAAAATGGTTTTCCCCTTGTATAATGAAGAGATCCATTTGCTGGGTAAAACCGATGTTAAGTCGTTTGATGACCTGGAAAACAGGCGGGTGGCCGTGGGCAAGGAAGGCTCGGGCACCTATCTGACGACCAAACTCCTTTTTGAGATTTCAGGCATCAAACCGGCCCAAACCCTGGCCGTGGGTACGGACAAGGCCCTGTCCATGCTCAAAGCTGGTACCATTGACGCCATGTTCTACGTGGCCGGATTTCCTGTAGCCCTTTTTTCAGAACAGGTCGCAGCCGGGGACGGGTTGCACATCGTGCCCATCGGAAACAAAAGCATTACCGAATTTTATCCTGGTGCCCAGATTCCGGCCGGCACCTATCCATGGCAGAACCAAGCCATCTCCACCGTTGCGGTTAAGGCCGTGCTGGTTTCCTTTGATTTCAGGCGGAACAATTGTGACTATGTGGGAGAATTTGCCAGCATTGTCTACGATAATCTGGACTGGCTCCAACAAAACGGTCATTCGAAATGGAGAAGTGTCGATTTGGACTACCCCCTCAAGGGATGGGAACAGTATGACTGCGTCAAAAAATACCGCAGAAGCGGCAATTTTGGAGAAACGAATCAGCCCATGGAAAAGAATCCTCTGCTGAATGCCATCAAAGAGATCCTGTGATCCTGGTATAGTGGAACAGGTCGGCTAAGACTCGATCATCGAGTAAGAGAACGCACCCTATGTACTGCAACCATTTTAACCTGAAGAAGAAGCCCTTCCAGCTTAGCGCGGATAACAGCTTTCTGTGGCTGGGCAACACCCACGCCAGGGCTTTAGATTTGCTTAAAAGCGGTATTGACGGCGTCCAGCGGCTGATGGTCCTCACCGGAGACATCGGCACGGGCAAGACTACGCTGATTCATGAATTGCGTCATTGTCTGCCCGAAACGACGGCAGTCGCCCATATCACCGATCCGAGTATTGAACGCCACTATCTGTTTCTTTCAATTGCCCAGGGCCTGGGATTTGATGGACTTTATGGGGAAGGAGAAAAATTTGCCCCGGTATTGTGGGCTTTTTTAAAGCGCCAGCGTCAGGCCCAAAAAAAATGTTTGATCATCATTGACGAGGCCCACTTGATTCCGGAGCAATTTTTGGCCCTGCTTTGCTCCTGGGCCAAATTTGCGCCGGACAATACCCTCACCCTTATCCTTGCCGGCCAGCTGGAACTTCACCAAGTCATGGAAAAAAAATTGGGACTTTCATGGGAAACGCAGGTGGATGTCCATGCCATGCTCTCCCCCCTGGAAGAAAAACAGACCCGGGACTATATCAACCGGCGTCTTGAGCTGGCCAGTGCAACACACAGAATTTTTATCCCTGAAGCTGTCCGGGAAGTACATCAGTATACCAAGGGCATTCCCCGGCGCATCAATATCGCCTGTGACCAGGCCATGATCGCCGCCTACACAAAAGATATGCAAACCGTTGATGCCCAGACCTTCCAGAAAGCTGTGGGTATTCTGAAACTCCCCGAGGTGCCGGCGGCTGTCTCCCAGCCGGTACCGTCGCCCCAAACGCACCCAGCCAGCCCAGGGCCCCGGCGTCGGGCAAGGATCGTGTCCACCCTGGCCGCAGCCTTTCTCCTGGCCGTTATAGCCTATTTCTTTTATCCCCGGATACTTTCCGTTCCGGATCAAATATCTCTTTCCCCAAGCAAAACACCGGTAACACAAAAAGCGCCGGCTGTTGTGCCGGCCACGACCGTTCCGAACATTGCGGCCAAGGCAGCCCATGGGGATCTGCCCGAGCCCACTGCCCCGCTGGAAGCGTCTCAGGCAGCCCCCCAGGTTCCACCCCTGG
>DATFIL010000057.1:0-4676 GCA_035270145.1 Desulfobacter sp.
GAAAAAACCTCAACCCCCACACCGCAGGCCCGGGCGACAAGGAAATGACCTAATTCATGGACAAAAACCAGTACGCCAATAACAATGATAAATGCAAAAAGAGAGTGCCCCATATCGATTTTCCTAAAATTTGTTACTCGATGATCAAGTATTTATTAATTTGCCCCACTTCGGCGTTGGAAAAATTTTTAATCCTCAAAATATGTTGTATATTCATCCGGTTAAAAATTGTTTCCGCCTTGAATTTGAACAAATTCCCTAAAAACTTGATCATCGAGTGTTACGCAAGATTTTGGACCAGGGATTGTGCTTTTTCCCTGGCCCAGCGATCGGCTTCAATAATACCTGAAAGCTCAGGATTGTCAATGCAGGTATGGGCCGCCATGACCCCACGGACCAAGGTGAAAATATCAGCAAAACCGATACGTTCTTTTAAAAAAGCAGCCACGGCAGCTTCATTGGCAGCATTCATGACAGCAGGCAGGGTCCCGCCCCTGCGGCAGGCTTCACAGGCAAACCCAAGGGATGGAAAGCGTTTTGAATCAGGGGCATCAAAGGTCAATCCATCCATGCCGGCAAAATCAGGGAAATTTAAGTTAAGATCCATGCGGTCCGGATAGGAAAAGGCATAGGCAATGGCATGCATCATGTCCGGTTCGCCGAGTTGTGCTATGACACCGCCGTCTTTGAACCCCACCATGGAATGGACAATGCTCTGGGGATGAATTAACACCTGGATCTGCTCAACACTGATATCAAAAAGCCGAACCGCTTCAATGACCTCCAACGCTTTGTTCATCAACGTAGCGGAATCAATGGATATTTTAGCACCCATGTTCCAGGTGGGATGATCCAAGGCCCGGGCAGGCGTAATACGCTTAAATTGATCATGGGGCAGATTCCTGAAAGGGCCGCCCGAGGCCGTGAGAAAAATTTTTTTAAGATCGCGTTTTTGGTTACCCTGCAGGCATTGGAAAATGGCGCAGTGCTCGGAATCAACCGGCAGGATATCAACCCCTTTTTCACGTGCCCGGGCCATAACAATGTCACCGGCCATAACCAGGGTTTCCTTGTTGGCAAGGGCCAGTTGCTTACCGGCGTCAATGGCGGCAAGGGCCGGGGCAAGGCCTGCGGCACCGACCATGGCGGCAAGCACCATACCCGAATCCGCCCATTGGGCTGCTGCTATAAACCCGGATTCACCCCATAGGATTTCGGGACAGAACCGGCCGGAAAGCATTTTTGCCAGACGCCCGGCACGTTGTTCGTCCAAAACGGCGACCATGGCCGGCCGAAACTGTTTTATCTGTGCTGCCAGAAGATCTATATTCCTGGCACAGGTCAGACATTTAACCCTGAACTTGTCCGGGTGCATGTCCACCACCTTAAGGGCAGATGTACCGATGGAACCTGTAGAGCCCAGAATGGTAAGCGTTTTCAAAGGACAAACACCGCAAAAAAATAGAACACCGGAATGGCCAGAAGCAACCCGTCAATGCGGTCCAGCATGCCGCCGTGACCCGGTAGAATTTTTCCCGAATCCTTGATGTGCCCCACCCGCTTCATGGCAGACTCAAAAAGGTCACCGATCTGACCTGCAACGGCAACGCACAAAGCGCAGGGTATACTGATCAAGGCAAGGGGCACATCCCGGAAGAAAAGCAGATTAAACACAAGCCCGGCCGTGACCGAGATCACCAACCCACCCGCGGCCCCTTCAATGGTTTTATTGGGACTGATGTTCGGCGCAAGTTTCTGTTTGCCCTTAAACGTTCCCACATATAGTGCCCCGGTATCATTGGCAAAACAGACAATGAGCAACCAGATCACCCACAAAGCCCCGCCGTCGGTGTTCCGGATAAAAACCAGAAGCGCCAACGACAAAGGGATATAGACAACGCCAAGCACCTGCCGGGCCACCAAATCAAAAATGTGGGGTACGGTAGAAAAACAGACCAGTACAATCACACAAAGGGCCATCATATCCAAGGCAAGAATAAAAAAAAGAATCGGCCAGGACCCAAGACATGCCCCCATGACCAACAACACGCAGGCCGCATAGGCGATAATCCGAATGGTCTGGGAAATAGATCCGGTATCATTGGCACAGATAATGTCAAAATATTCGACTATCGCAAAAATAGAAACCCCGGATACCAGAGCGGCAAACAAGAGCATAGACCCTTTTGTGATGGCCCAGAGCAAAAATGGGATTAGAATTAGTGCGGTGAGCCATCGTTTGAAGTGCTGCATCATACCTTCCCGAAACGCCGGTCCCGTTGCTGGTAATCAATTAAAATCTGATAAAATTCCTGCCTGGTAAAATCAGGCCAAAGGGTGGGAGTAAACGCCAGTTCAGAATATGCAGCCTGCCACATGAGAAAATTGGAAAGCCTGAACTCTGCAGACGTTCGAATGATAAGGTCCGGATCGGGCATACCGGCCGTATAAAGGTGATCAGAAATGGTTTTATCCGTAATGTCTTTTTCCCCAAGCGTTCCGGACCGTACTTCAGCGGCAATCTGTTGAACTGCCCTGGTAATTTCTTCCCGGGCCCCGTAGCTTAAAGCCAGATTCAGAACCATGGCTGAATTCTTTTCTGTGGCAGCCATGGCCTGTTCAGCTTCCTTTCGTACATCACCGGGAAGCCGTTCAATCTGGCCGATGATATTAAGCCGGATATCCTTTTCTCGGAGTTCTTCGATTTCGTTTTTAAGAAAACGTTTAAGCAGATACATCAAGGCCTTGACCTCTTCCTTGGGCCTGGCCCAGTTTTCCGTGGAAAAGGCATACAGGGTGGTCACGTCAATCTCCAGTTCTCTGCAGGTCGTGACCACTTCCCTGACAGTTTGCGCCCCCTGTTCATGACCTTTAACCCGGTTCATCAACCTTTTTTTTGCCCAACGCCCGTTTCCGTCCATAATAAATGCCACATGGGAGGGAATTGCGTTTAGATCCAGTCCGTCGGGCACCTGTTGTATCTTAGGATCAAACTTCAAGAATTTCCTTTTCCTTAGCGGCAAAAATATTATCCAGTTTCTTGATAGAAGCGTCAGTAAGGTCCTGAATCTGCTTTTGGGCTTTGAAACTTTCGTCTTCGGAGATATCCCCTTCTTTTTGTAGATCCTTGAGCATTTCGTTGGAATCCCGGCGGATATTTCTGACGGCAACCTTGAATTCCTCACAGGTTTTGGACACGCTTTTTACGATCTCTTTCCTGCGATCTTCAGTCAACGGTGGAATGGAAATGCGAATCAACTTACCGTCATTGGAAGGTGTAAGTCCAAGATTTGACTTTAATATCGCTTTTTCCACATCATTAATCACTGAAGCATCCCATGGCTTTACGGTGAGTAAACGACTTTCAGGCACAGATACGGTGGCCATCTGTGGAAGAGGCGTCTGTGTGCCGTAGTAATCGACCCTGACGTTGTCAAGCATGGACTGGGAAGCCCTTCCGGTACGCACTTTGCCAAGTTCGGTTTCAAATGCTTTCTCGGATTTGCCCATGCGGTCTTTAGTTTCTTCAAGTACCTCATTAATCATATTCACACGTCCTTTAATTTATTATAAATCCGTGTACCGATTTCCCCGCCCGTGGCCGCTTTATAAATATTGTCGGCCTTGTGCAGGTTGAGCACCTGTAAAGGAAGGTCATGTTCCATGGCGAGAGATATGGCTGTCATATCCATGACATGAAGCTGTTTTTCAATCACCCGCATATACGACAGCTTATCAAACATCACAGCATCATCATGGACCTGGGGATCTTTATCATACACCCCATCAACCTGGGTGGCCTTAAAAAGGATTTGGGCACGAATCTCGTTGGCACGAAGAACTGCCGCCGTATCCGTTGTAAAGTATGGGTTTCCGGTACCGGCGGCAAAAATCACCACCCTGCCCTTTTCCAGGTGGCGGATGGCTTTTCTGCGGATAAAAGGCTCAGCTACCTGGTCCATGCGAATAGCAGATTGAACCCTTGTGGGGATCTCGTGCTTTTCCAATGCATCGCATAGGGCCAGACTGTTAATAACAGTGGCCAGCATACCCATATTGTCGGCAGACGTCCGGTCCATACCGGCAGAAGACCCTGCCACCCCGCGAAAGATATTGCCACCACCCACAACAATTGAAATTTCTACGCCCAAACGATAGACCTTGGCCACTTCACCAGCCACATAATTTATCATTTCGGGCGTAATACCGAAGCCCTGATTACCCATCAGGGCTTCACCACTCAACTTGATCAGAACCCGTTGAAATTCAGGTTTCGTATCCAAGCGTTTATTCTCCTATCTGGAAGCGTGCAAATCTTCTAATCTGAATATTTTCGCCGATTTTTCCGATGGTTTCTTTGAGAACATCTTCAATGCTTTTCTGGGGATCTTTAATATACTGCTGGCTTAACAGGCAGACGTCTTTATAAAACTTTTCAACCTTACCGTCCACGATTTTGTCAATGATATTTTCGGGCTTTCCCTCTTCCAGCATCTGGGCCCGGTAGATGTCACGCTCTTTTTCAATGAGGGACTGATCCACGTCTTCGGGAACCAGACCAACCGGATTAGCCGCAGCAATGTGCATGGCAATATCTTTGGCAAAATTTTCAAAATCTTCCGTTTTTGCCACGAAATCAGATTCACAGTTCACTTCAAGCAGCACACCCAGTTTTG
>DATFIL010000058.1:0-4575 GCA_035270145.1 Desulfobacter sp.
TATTGATGGATTAAGTGTGGCGGACTAATTTTATAAGTTGAGGGGCGGACTACTTGTGTGATTAAGTCTGTTTTGGGGCTATGTCAATGGAAATATTCTGGGGTGTCTAAACTTCCGATTTTGGTTTGCTCAAGATTTGTACCCAATTTTAACAGCTTTAATTTTTTTTATTGAGGGTGAAGAGGATGGGCTACCCATCTGATGCAAACTCAACACCCCAATAGATCTCAGACAATGATACTTCACAATCGGTTGATTTTATAGTTAAATTTTGATTAACATCATTTAGTGACCGATATTCCCAAGTATCTTTTTTTTCTTGCCGGATGTATTGCTCTATTCTGTATCTATCCTGGGAGACAAGGATATATTCCTTTAACGTAGCAATACCCTGGTAATAATTGAACTTTTCCCCCCGGTCAAAGGCGGCTGTAGAATCTGAAAGAATTTCTATAATAACAACAGGGTTTGTCAGGGTGTCGAATTCATCATCTTCAAATTCACCTTCGCCACAAAGAATCACGACATCCGGATAAACATACCCGGCTTCTATTTTTACCCGCATGTCATTTGCAACTGGCCTGCAAGGAGAATTACTTTCTCTAAGCCTTCCCCCCAAAGCTATTATTAAATTGGAATTGATATAAACATGATTTCTTTTAGCCCCTACCATGGCAAAGATTTCACCGTTGAAATACTCATGTTTGGTGTTTATGGCGCATCGTTCCATGGCCAGGTACTCGGCTTGGGTCATGGTTGTTTTTTCTTTTAGATGCGCAGTCATTGTTATCTCCTGTTTTTTGTAAATGAGGTTACAAAATTCTATCAAATAGTAATTTAAAGAATTAAACTTACGACTCAAATAGAATTTTTGACATCCTTCATTTCCCGCTTTACACTTTCCAGATACCGACTCCCATTTTTCGGGAACCTTCATTCAAAAAGTGTAAAGTACTTTTGGGGTCATATGAAGGATGCCTATATTTTTTGGGCGTAATCATTGGCAAGTTTCCTTGAATCAATTTAGTTCAAATCCACACCCAGGTCATGGTGCACTGCCACACCTGTTATACCGGGCTTTCTTTATATTCCAAAAGCTGGGTCAATAGAGCGTCATCAGCATGAATTATGGAAACCATCACCAGGATAATGGAAGCAGCGTATATAAAAGGTTTCTTGGATTATCCTTATTGCCAACCCGATATTTATGACTTATCTTGCATGAGTTTAACTAACCCATGGATGCCCTTAAATGAACAAATCCGCTATTCTTTTTATCTTGTCTGCTGCCGTGGGCGTGGCGATGATGGGGCTTGGCATCATCTGGCCCTTGATTCCGGTTTACGCAGTGGAACTTGGGGCCGGGGGATTTTTGGTCGGACTCATCGTTGCCAGCTTCAACATTTCCAGAACCCTTTTAAGCCCGTTCAGCGGATCGATATCGGATAAATGGGGCAGAAAACGGTTCATTGCATCCGGCCTGCTGATCTATGCCGTTCTCTCCATTTTTTATGTGCTGCCGAGAAATGCGGAAACCCTGATCCTGATCAGGCTGCTTCACGGCATTGCCTCTCTTCTGGTGGTGCCGGTGGCCATGGCCCTGACTGCGGACATTGCACCGCCCCAAAAACTGGGGCTCTACATGGGAACATTGAACATGGCCATTATGCTCGGTCTTGGTTTCGGTCCGGCCATGGGCGGCATTATCCGGGATACCCTGGGGTTTAACGCCGCTTTTTACATCATGGGCGGCCTGGCCTTGATGACCTCTCTGATGGTAGCGGTTTTCATCCCTTCGGACAAATCGCATCTCAGCCATATAAAACGATTCAAACCATACCCTGTCAGAAAAATAATCGCCCACAGGACAGCCGCCGGAATCCTTATCATGCGTTTTTTTGCCGCTTCCGGCCAGGGATCCGTTTATACATTTCTGCCCATTTTGGCCATGAAGATCGATTTATCCAGTTCGCAGGTCGGCATCATTTTGAGCATGAACATCTTTTTGATTGCCTTTCTCCAACGGATAAGCGGCAGACTTGCCGACCGAATAAACCCCAAACACCTGATCATCGCAGGCACCTTTGCCTCCGGCATAACGGTTCTGGGCATCCCCTTTGTTAACGGATTCACCCCGATTCTGATACTCAATATCCTGATGGGAATAGCCAACGGCCTATCTCTGCCCGGCGGACTGGTCATCACCGGCCGGCTGGGACAGACCATGGGGATGGCATCCATTATGAGTCTCAACGATGCTGCCTGGGGGCTGGGGTTCATCGTCTCACCCATCCTTTCCGGACTCATCCTCGACTGGATGGGCGTATCCTACGTCTTTATCGCCGGTAGCCTTTTAATCCTTTTGGGCGGCGTTGCCGTAACCGTCTTTTTATGGGATTATAAATAAATTAAACCAATAGACTCACGCATATTCATAAGCGAAGCAAAATTTTTTGCACGGCCGTCAATAGAAAAAGGTTAATTCCGGCCGAGAAAAACGGCCTGATCCCAAACCCTTTGTGCAATGCGGATAGTGGCAAGGTCCACCATGCGGCCATCCACATTCACAGCGCCCCGGGACCGGTCATCTGACGCTTCCAGAATCTGCCTGGCCCGTTGAATCTCTTCCTCTGAAGGGGTAAACACCTCGTTGACCGTGTCAATCTGGTCGGGATGGATCACCCATTTGCCGTCACACCCGAGTGCCTTGCCCAGATCTGCTGATTTTTTCAAGCCCTCGGCATCCTTAAAGTTTCCATAGGGAGCATCCAGGGCCACAAGTTCATTGGCCTTGGCAGCCATAACCATGCGGCTGATGGGAAAATGCCACCGGTGGCCGGGGTAAACCTGTTCCTCATTTTCTCCGTGACCGGATAAAGAGACCAGCCCGGCACCAATGCTGGCCTGATAATCGGCAATACCAAAGGATAGAGATGAAAGTCTGGAATCGGCCTGGGCAATTTCCCTAACCCGGGAAAGTCCCTGGGCGGTCTCGATACAGGCCTGAATCCGAATCTGCCTTTTTTGCCCCAATGCCATTTCAACCCCGTCCAGCAACCGGCTCACAAAATGGATGTCCCTCTCATGGTTCACCTTGGGCACCACAATGGTATCGATATGATCACAGGCCGCCTCTAACACATGAATCAAATCTTTGTAGGCAAAGGGGGTATCCAGGCTATTTATGCGAAAACCCACGCGTTTTACGTTAAAATCCAAAGACAGAAGCGAATCAATAACCGTTTTACGGGCCGCCTCTTTTTGATCTGCCGGCACGCTGTCTTCTAAATCCAGCATGATAACGTCAACTTTGGAAGCCAAAGCCCTGACATGCATTTTCCCTTTGTGTCCGGGTACGGAAATCATACTCCGGTAGGGTTTATCTATTATTGTTTTATCTTTCATGCCGGCAATTTAACAGGCGGACAAAGGGGTTGTCAAATACATATTTTAGGTATCAACAGACATAATAACATATTTTTCTTGACATAGCCGGGTATTTTAAATTAGCTGTGGCTCATGAAAAAATCGTTAAGGAACCGTTACATGTCTGACGCCTTAAAAAACACTCGGCTTATGGCTGTATTTCTTGTGATTTTTGCCCTGGATGCAGTTTCTTTACATCTAACGTCTGCAAGGGCTTGCACATCAAATATATTCCTTGTCCCGCCCCAGGAAAATGCCGTGGCAGGCCAACCCACACGGTTTACGCTGTTTGTCCAAAACGCCGGAACCACGGACGTCATTTCAAAAGATTATGATTCCGTCATGGTAGCGTTGGGCTTAAACGATCAGGCGCATGTAGTGACGGCTATCTGTATGGAAACCGCCCCTGACGGCACGGTGACTGTCCCGGCCGGCGGATTTACCAAACTGACCTATGAGTTTGAACTGCCGCAAGACATGGCCGGGACGGTCAGCCTGACCCTTGAAGAGTTCAAATCCAACCCAGTGTTATTCGCCGCAGCTCCGCCGGTTGAACCACAAGACCGGGAAGAGGAAAATGCAAGCCAGGGCCAACTGGTCATTGGAGAAAAGCAGAACGAATTCCAGCCTTTTTTAAAAAATCTGTCGGCCTACGAGCCGGTCTATTTCCTGTTCGGCGTGGATCCGGGAATGGAAAAAAGTAAATTTCAGATCAGTTTTAAATACAAGCTGTTCAATGCACCCTTTGACAGCCAGGGGTTGAATTCCCTGCTGGATGGGTTTCATCTGGCCTATACCCAGACCTCCTACTGGGACCTTAAGTCAACGTCCAAACCGTTTACCGATTCCAGTTATAAGCCGGAGTTGTTTTACCTGGTACCCAGAATTAATTTAGCGTTGCCATGGGTTAAAATGTTTGGTGTCCAGGGCGGATTCCAGCATGAGTCCAACGGCAAGAGCGGGGATGCTTCCAGGTCCACCAACTATATATATATCAAGCCGATTATGGAAATTTCACTTTTTGACAAGGCCTATCTGACCGTTGCACCCAAATTTTGGGCATATGTGATGAATGAGGATGAAACCAACCCGGACCTGGCAGACTTCCGAGGATATTTTGATTTGCAGATCCAGGCAGGCAAGCCCATG
>DATFIL010000059.1:0-2046 GCA_035270145.1 Desulfobacter sp.
TAAGATGGCAATAGCAAGGCCGGCCCCTATGTTTGAAACGCCTTGTCGGACAATGCATTTGGACTATTTTACACGGGCGTGTAAGCCCGTGGGTGAAGCGTTTTTAATGAGGATCACGATGAAAGCTGTTTGTATGCACTATGGGGGTCAGGTTACAAATTTGTATCCTTTTTAAGGATTATGGGTTTAGTTTCATATTAAATGACAATGTTGTGATTGTGGGCACTTCCTAATCCATTGGAAATGTGAGTTTTGAGTTGTGAAGATTGAGTTGTGAGGAAAACAGCTTGTTTTTAATCTCACGACGCATCACTCAAAACTCAATACTCGCAATACTTTCATATAAAAAACCAATACATTCTGTGACTGTTCTTGATTTGCCTGGCATTATAATTGCTTTTACTCGTTCATCAAGTTTTTAGGGAATTTGTTCAAATTCAAGGCGGAAACAATTTTTAACCGGAGGAATATACAACATATTTTGAGGATTAAAAATTTTTTCCAACGCCGAAGTTGGGCAAATTAACAAAAACTTGATCATCGAGTGAATAATAAAGTAGGTACATTTTGAATAACAAGGATAACCAACCTGATAAAGCCTCTGAACTTAGACGCCGGGCTGAAAAAAAAATCAAACAAGGAACAATGCTGTTGCCGGACGATTTCACAACCTTGTCACGCGAAGAAATCGGTGAACTCATTCATGAGCTGGAGGTGCATAAGATTGAGTTGAAAATGCAAAATGATGAACTATGTGCGGCCCAAGAAGAAATGGAGATCTCCCACAAGCGTTATTTCGACCTCTATAATTTCGCACCCGTGGGCTATTGTGTTGTTAATGAAAAAGGCTTCATTCAGGATGTCAATTTCACTGCCGGCACCCTGCTCGGCCAAACCCGAAGTGACCTGATCAACAGGCCGATTTTTCGGTTTATATTAAAAACGGATCATTATATATACAACCGCCATTGGAAAATACTTTTTGAAACCGGTGAGCCCCAGACAGTTGAACTGCAAATGCTGAGAAATGACAAATCGCTGTTCTGGGCGCGGCTGGATTTTATGATTGCCAAGAACGCCGGACAACGTCCCGTCTGCCAGGTTACCCTTACTGACATCCGCGAGTCCAAGCGGTTGGAGCATGCATTAAGAAAACGGATCAATGAGCTGAATCTTTTATTCCGTCTTTCCGATTTGTTGGCGACATCGGATATCAGTTTAAACGAGGTATTGAAGAAAATAGTTCCGCTGATTCCCCAGGCGTGGCAATTTCCCGAAATCACGGAAGCGTGCATTGAACTGGAAGGGCGGATCTTTCAGACCGAGGGGTTCCGGAAAACGCAATGGATGCAGACCTGTGATATTCTCATTCAGGGAAAGAAGACGGGGCAGGTGATGGTGTGCTATACAGAGAATCGGCCGGCATTTAATCAAGGACCGTTTTTGACGGAAGAGTCTTGTTTGCTCAATGCCATGGCGAGAAGGTTGGGGAATACCATAGAGCGAATCCGGTTGACGGAGGCAGTGAAGCACAGCGAAATGTTCCTGAGAACGGCCATTAATTCGATAACAATCCCGTTTGCCGTTATAAACGCAACCGACTATACCGTTGAAGTAGCCAATGAGGCGTACGGCGGGAAGCGCGTGACAGGGCGCAAATGTTATGCAGTTTCCCACCAGCGCAGCACGCCTTGTACCGGTGATGACCATCCATGCCCACTGCAGGAAGTCAAGCGAACGGGAACCCCCTTTGCTGGAGAACACTTATATTACGATAATCAGGGAAATTTGTTGAACATTGAAATATTTGCCTTCCCGGTATTGGATGCAAACGGACAAGTCGTCCAGATGATAAAAACCCATATCGATATTACCACCCGCAAGCAAATTGAGGTCAAATTAGAACATAAGGCGGCTGAACTGGAAGATATGAATGCCGCATTGAAAGTGCTGCTGAAAAGAAGAGAACAGGATAAAGACGAAATTGAACAAAATATATTCGCCAACTATAAACTACTGCTTACCCCCATTATTCAAGATTTGAAA
>DATFIL010000060.1:0-2701 GCA_035270145.1 Desulfobacter sp.
AAAAAAATATGGGGAAGTGTAGCATTCTTTCGGTACCTTCAGTAGGGACAATCAAAAGGATTCATTTATTCAACGTTCAATTAAGCGGTAGCATTATGTAGGTTTAAAACCTATATGTAAAAAATATATAAACCTATAATACGCCACACGACCCACTGACATAAAAATTAAGCCTTCAACCGATTGGTAGAATACTGCCGGACTGGTATAAATGACAGTTTTCTAAATTACAGACCTTTCTTGCGGGTTTTGCATTTAAGGGCAAGGCAGGAGCGGTCTTAAAATCAGGATGTGGAATAAACTTAACCGGGAGGGAACCAATGACGTTGAAAAGCTACTATAAAGAGGTGATGGAACTCAATGGGATCCAGGATATGGCTCAACGTAAAATTCAAGCAAAAACGTTTTTTGAAAAACTGAACTCAGCCGAACTGCCCCAAACCTTTAACTGGGCCCAGGAAATTTTCGAGGATATACACGTCAAAGAGCGCCCGGACCAGTTGGCGCTTATCTGGGCAGACCTGAATACGGATGAGGAAGCGCAGTATACATATACCCAGTTGGCTGAAAACGGCAACAAGATGTTAAATTATCTGCGTAAAAAAGGGGTTGAAAAAGGCGACAACCTCTATATGCTGACACCCATTGTCCCCCAAACCTGGTTTGCCTCCTTTGCCGCCATCAAAGGCGGTCTTGTCGCTGTTCCCACGGCCACCACCATGACCGAACGTGAAATCCAGTTCCGCTTTGAAGCGTATTCACCGGATGTTATTATTGCCCATGAGAGCCTGGCCGACCTGGTGGACGAGGCCCTGGCCAAAGCCGAATGCACACCCAAAGCCAAAATTATCCTGGGTGCAAAAGCGGGATGGACATCCTATCCTGAAATTGCAGAAGAATCACCGCAAGCATCACCTGCGACCATTAACAGTGAAGATGTTCTGTTCTGCTTTTTCACCTCCGGCACCACCGGGCTTCCCAAACGGGTGGGCCATTCCGCCGTCTCCTATCCTTTGGGGCATCTGTCAACCGCCGTGATCATCGGGCTTGAGCCCGGAGACATTCATCACAACTTAAGTGCGCCCGGATGGGCTAAATGGGCCTGGAGCAGCTTTTTCAGCCCCTTTAACGTCGGTGGCACAGCCACAGGCTTTAATTTTACCGCGCTGGATATAAAAAAATATTTAAGCTTTGTGGCCAAATATAAAGTCAATTCATTCTGCGCACCACCCACGGCATGGCGCGCCTTTGTGGGCCTTGACCTGGCAGCGTATGATTTTTCCAACCTGAAATACTCGTTGAGTGCCGGCGAACCGTTGAATCCGGAAGTCATTGACCAATGGCGGGACGCCACAGGTACTGAAATCCGTGATTTTTACGGCCAGACCGAATCCACCGCCATGATCGGCAATCCGCCCTGGATGGAAGGCAAAATGCGCTTGGGGTCCTTTGGATATCCCTCATTCATGTATGATGTTATTCTAGCCGATGATGAAGGCAAAGAGATCACAGAACCTGACACCACCGGCCATATCGTAGTTCGTCTTTCCAACTGGCGTTCCATTGGATTGTTTCAGGAATATATCAACAATGAGGCCAAAACCTCTGAAGCATTTAAGCATGGACTGTATTTTACCGGTGACAAAGCCACCTTTGACAAGGACGGCTACTGGTGGTTTGTGGGCCGTGCTGACGATGTCATCAAATCCAGTGATTACCGGGTTGGCCCCTTTGAGGTGGAAAGTGCGCTGATTGAGCACCCGGCCGTCATGGAGACTGCCGTGGTGGGGGTGCCTGATCCCACGCGTCATCAGCTGGTAAAAGCGTTTATTATCCTGGTTCCCGGTCAGAAACCCTCAAGGGAACTGGCGCTGGAACTATTCAAGCACACCATTGATGTGCTGGCCAAATTCAAAATTCCCAGAATCATTGAATTTGTGGAAGTACTGCCCAAAACCATCTCCGGAAAAATACGGCGTATAGAACTCCGGGAAAATGAGGGAGGCAAAGCCGAAGACCAGGTAACTGAATTCTTTTATCATCAGTTCCCGGAATTAAGCTCTAAAAACAAGTAATCCAAAATAATAGAACCGTTACAGGCAACAGGTTTTGAAAGACCTGCTGCCTGTTTTTTTAGGGCTCGGTAATACCTGTACAACATTTCCCATTGATTCAATTTATTTTTTAAGATAGAAGAAAAGCCAGAATGCAGGCATGAAGTCTGTGATCCATCGTTGTATAGCAATACTCTTAGATAGCACAGCCAGGAAGGTTGCAATGCAGTTGGCAGCGCTATTATGCGTATCACCTTAATACTCGATGATCCAGTTTTTGTTAATTTGCCCAACTTCGGCGTTGGAAAAAATTTTTAATCCTCAAAATATGTTGTAT
Source organism: Desulfobacter sp. (assembly GCA_035270145.1). Taxonomy (GTDB): domain Bacteria; phylum Desulfobacterota; class Desulfobacteria; order Desulfobacterales; family Desulfobacteraceae; genus Desulfobacter. The sequence continues at coordinate 2,392 of DATFIL010000060.1, forward strand.
ATTCTTCCGGTTAAAAATTGTTTCCGCCTTGAATTTGAACAAATTCCCTAAAAACTTGATGATCGAGTAATACTTGAAGGATTCACAGGAGAAAAAAATGATTAAACCATCAATGCTTGCATCAGGGTTAACCGTTCTTGTTCTTATGTTTACTGCCGTAAGTGTTCAAGCACACTACGGGATGCTTATCCCTTCGGATTCCATGGTCATGCAGGATGACGACCGCACCGTTCACATCACCGCCTCTTTTTCCCATCCCTTTGAAGGACACGGGATGGAACTTGTCAAACCCAGGGTATTTGCCGTGCGT
>DATFIL010000061.1:0-2117 GCA_035270145.1 Desulfobacter sp.
TTTAACATTGCAAGCTATGGACTTCTGCTAACGCTTCTGGCCCTGGAGTCAGGTTTTGAACCAGGCATGCTTGTGGGCTTTCTGGGGGACACCCATATTTATGAAAACCACGTGCAGGGACTGACGCAACAGTTTGAAAGAAAGCCCTTTGCCCTGCCTGGTATAGAAACCACGTCTTTCAGCTCCATTTTTGACTGGCAGTACAAGGACACGAGTTTAACCGACTACCAGCACCATCCGGCCATCCGGTTTGAGATTGCTGTTTAAAAAAGATCGTTCTACTCCAGGATGTCCATGGCCCTTATCCTCAGGTGGCCACATCAACTATAGAGCCGCCAAGTTCTGCAATCCTGTCATCAATTGCTTTTAATGCGTTATCCATGGTTTCATAACTGATATCGAAAAGCTTGCCTCCCCAGGCTTTTTCTGCAGCCTTCAGCCCCATAAGAACACCTTCTCTTCCGTTTTTTAACCGCTCTAAATCATCGCCTGCGCCATTAATAACAAAATCAGCTATGCGCGCCGAGGTTTTAGCGACTCCGAAATAACCATCCTTATCAACCAAAGAAGCGGCTTCATCAGAGGATAGCTCTGAAATCGGACGGCCATCATAGGTAAGCTGCTCTTTAATATTTGCATCCAACGTATTAAACCGGCTTAAAGCGTTTTGAATACCATTGTTTTCAAAACTGAGATGGCTGGATTCTTCAAGAAAGCGGGATGGCTGATTTACCGTCAAATTTTGACCTGTTTTGATTTGAGCGGCATTTTTTTTATTTTGCACCGATGAATAATTAATTTTCATAGATTCCACAGCATAAACGGAACCAGTTGATATGTTAACCATTCCCCCCCCCTTAAAAAGTTTATATTTACAATACTTATCGGTACTTAATCTTAAATATAAACAAAATTAATTATTTTAAATTATTCTTTTTTTGGCACTCGCAATGTGCCCATTGGACACATAATCAACTGCTGTCAAAATGATAGCCGCCTGAAGCTGAAGGCAAGAGTTTTAACCTTTTATAGTAAGAATAAAGAGGAACAAAAAGCGGGTTTTTAGACACCCCAAATTTAACCTGGGAGGGCGGGCATCCCCACAAACCCTTCGGCCTTACGCCGAAGGGTTTGTGGACGGCTGTTTAGAGATCTTCAATAGCTTCCTGGAGTTCAGGCATGAAATCAAGGATATCTTCCACGATCCCCACATCCGCAACCTGGAAAATCGGTGCTTTGGGGTTTTTGTTCACGGCAACGATAAAGGGATTGCCCTTGATGCCGCCCATGTGCTGGAAGGAACCGGAAATACCCATGGCCATGTAGACTTTGGGCTTAACGGTCTGGCCGGAAGTACCCACCTGGCGGGATTTTTCAAGCCATTTGGCATCAACGATGGGACGAGAGCAGGCAACCACGGCACCCATGGCGTCAGCCAGTTCCTGGGCAACTTCAATATTGTCTTCATCTTCAATACCACGGCCAATGGAAACCAGAACATCGGATTTGGTGATATCAACATCGCCGACTTCCGCTTCAACCACTTCCAGGAAGGTTCTTTTGGCGGAAAGGTCGCCGGCATCACCGGATTTGTCAACCACGGCACCGGAAGCACCTTCGTCAGCCGGAGCAAATGCGCCCGGACGGATGGTGATGACAGCGCCCGCAGCCACATCGCAGGTCATATGGGTGAAAACAGCCCCGCCCAGTTCCTGACGGATAAGTTTCAGGGTCGCGCCGTCCATGCCTTCAAAATCCACAACGTCAGCCGCATAGGCTGAATCCAGTTTGATGGACAGGCCAGGGGCCAGGTCCATGCCAAAGGTATCATGGGGCACCAGCACAATGGCGTCGGCCGGAATGACATGGGTCAGGGCTTTTCTCACGATCTCGGCATTGGGATAGGCCAGGGCTTCATTGTCAATTTTAATGACTTCGGAATAGGTTCTGGTCAGCTCGTCGGCCACTTTGTCCAGATCAGCGCCGGAACCGGTAACGACAGCAGTAAGAGATGCACCGGCATCAATTTTTTTTGCAGCATCCGGGAATTCCAGCGCCACATCGTCGGCCACCCCGTTTTTAAATGGAACATATGCAAAAATCTGTGTCATGATCAA
>DATFIL010000062.1:0-4639 GCA_035270145.1 Desulfobacter sp.
GGTTGCAGGAACAGGTCCATTTACCCGGGAAAGTCAGTGATCAGGATCTTTGGGGATACTATCATGCGGCCGATCTTTTTGTCAGCTTAAGTGAGCATGAAGGATTCGGCATCCCGCTCATAGAGGCCTCAAGCATAGGACTGCCTGTGGTTGCCTACGACAGCAGCAATATCAGACACACCCTTGCAGGTTCAGGCCTTCTTTTATCCCATAAAAACAGTGCCGATGTGGCAGCGGTATGGCAGCGCCTGATGACCCAGCCGCTATGGCGCCACAAACTGGCCAAAGGACAGCAGGCTAACCTGGCCCGCTTTGGCTTTGAAAATTTAAAAACCCGGCTCAACGCATTTATAAATTCATTGCTATCCGGCACCCAGGATACAATTGCCGTTCATCACGCCGTTGAACAAAAAAAAAACAACCTGAAAATAAGCGTTGAAGGGCCGTTTGACTCCAATTACAGCCTGGCGCTTGTGAACCGTGAGCTTGCGCTGGCACTACAAGATAAAGGGTTTCTTCTTGAGCTTCATTCCACTGAAGGGGGGGGAGACTTTTCTCCGGATGAACAGTTTCTTAACAATTTTCCCCGGATAAAAAAAATGTGGAACCATGGCGTCAGGCAGAAAAAAGCGGATCTGGCCATCCGGAATCTTTTTCCCCCAAGGGTCAGCGGGATGAACGGGGCTTTAAAAATTCTTGCACCATATGCATGGGAAGAATCGGTTTTTCCCGGACAGTGGATTGATTCTTTTAACAGTCAACTCCACCTTGTGGGGACTGTATCCGATTATGTCGCCCGGACCTTGAAAAATAACGGTATCACCGTACCCATGGTCACCATGGGAAATGGGGCGGATCATCTAAAAGATGTCACGCCGGAAGAACTTGGGTTCATGTTTCCGCCCGGATATACCCTGCTGCATATTTCTTCGTGCTTCCCCCGGAAAGGCGCGGACCTGTTGTTAAAAGCGTTCACTGCAGCGGATTTCGGAGACCGGCCGGATGTTACCCTTATTATTAAAACGTTTCCCAATCCCCATAATACGATCCGCAGCCGGTTGAACAAAGAAGGATGGGTAAAAGAACAACCGTCTCAGTTGTTTTTCAATAACCTTAAAGCGAACAGCAAAAAGAAAATACTTTTAGTGGAAGATGAGCTCTCTCCTGGTCAACTTGTTTCCCTGTACCAGAAAAGCGATCTTCTCGTGGCGCCCAGCCGTGGAGAAGGATTTGGACTGCCCATGGCCGAAGCTATGGTATTCGGCCTACCGGTCCTGACCACAGGTTTTGGCGGACAAACAGATTTTTGCAACGATGAAACAGCATGGCTGACGGATTATAAATTCAGTCGTGCCAAAACCCACATGGATCTGCCGGATTCAGTATGGGTGGAGCCGGATCTTGGGGATCTGATCAGGCAAATGGAAAATATTTCCCGGCTGCCTGCTGAAAAAATAAACCCTAAAACCCGTACCGCCCAAAAAAACATCCTTAAAAATCACGCCTGGCCGCAGGCGTCAAAAAGATTGACCCAGGCAATTGAGGCGTTGGACCATCAGCATTGTCCAGCCCCAGAACCGCGCATCGGCTGGGTAACGACATGGAATATCCCCTGCGGCATTGCATCCTACTCGAAATATTTGGTGCGTTGGCTTTCTGTTGAAAAAGTGACGGTACTTGCAAACAATGCCCTTAATCTGATCGAACCGGATGGGCCTGAGGTCATCCGTTGCTGGAAGGCTGACGAAAAAGATAACCTGGACCAGCTGGCCCATAGGATTATCGCCGCGGGCATCACGGATGTTGTGATTCAATTTAATTTCAGTTTTTTCAATCTAAAGGCATTATCCAACTTCTTAGACACCATGCATGGGCATCAAAAACGATGTTATCTTTTTTTACACTCTACGGCAGATGTCCGGCCGCCCCACACCCCTAAATCCTTATCAGAGATTAAAGCATCATTACTTAAAACCCACAGGTTGGTGGTCCATAGTGTTCACGATTTGAATAATCTGAAATCCATAGGCTGTATTGAGAATGCGATGCGCTTCCCCCATGGCGTGGACATCAGTCCCCATGCATTAGCAGGTACAGGGCGCACATCGTTTCCTGCGTCCAACCATCCCTCCACAGTTCAACCCACATGTCAACCCGAGGTCGATGAAAAATTGATCGCGGCCTATGGTTTTCTGCTACCCCATAAAGGAATCCGGGAACTAATTTGCGCCTTTGAAATCCTGAAAAAGAAGGCTCCGGACCTCAAGCTGCTTCTTTTAAACGCGCTGTATCCGGCCGCCCCTGCTTCGAAAGAGGAACAAAAGCTATGCCTGAAGCAGATCAAAGACAGTCCATACCGCAATGACATCACCATGAATAACCAGTATCTTCAGGAACGAGAAATCTATAACAGGCTCTGCCGGGCTAACGTCATTGTTTATCCCTGCCAAACCACCCAAGAGTCTTCCAGTGCGTCAGTCAGGGCGGGACTGGCCACCGGCCGCCCCATCGCAGTCACCCCCCTGGAGATCTTTGACGATGTATCAGACGTTGTCTATACCCTGCCGGGAACAACGCCTGAACTCATGGCCCAAGGCATTGAAACGATGATCAATAATCGTGAAATAACCAGCCGCCTTATGTCCAAACAAAAGCAGTGGCTTTTGTCCCACAATTGGCAGGTACTGGGGAAACAATTGGGGAACATCATCAAAGGGTGCGCCCTTAACCCCTTGTGATATGCAGATCGGGCGTCAACCGGATTAAGCCCGCAAAAAACGGCTCATCCCCCAATACGGTTTCAAAAACAGCGCAGCCATCCACCCAGTGCACACACTGGTCGACATGGCTTGCACCGGTGTGGATTGCCGCAGTAATGGAATATTTGCCCGGGCCCAGGTTAAACTGATCAAATGAATAGACAATATCCATTGTCTGTTCCTGCTGAACATCAATCTTTTTTTTCAGATAATGTGAGTTTGTGCCGTACACATCCTGTCCGAATCGATCCCGTATGACAATGCCCAGAGTTAAATCTTCCATAGAGGTTTGCCCCTTGAGGGATATCACAATATCAGCCGGTTTCCCGCTGACAAGGATCTGTGTTTCATTTTGATGTTCATCTTTCAATGTGACGGACGCGATCAACACCTGCCGACTGCCATACCCGTTGCGTGAACGACCTGCCCTTAAATCCTCATCGCCCTTAGACCGCCGCGCAATATGACAATTATAGGCATTGATGATGGTTTCCGGCTCTCCATACTCGATTGCTGTGCCGTGATCCAGTAATATCGCTTTATCACATAAAACTTTTACGGCATTCATATCGTGGGAAACAAACACAATGGATCCCCCGCCGGCTTTAAACGCCCGTATCTTTTGCATGCATTTTTGTTGAAAATAAGCATCCCCTACGGACAAGGCCTCATCCACAACAAAGGCCTCTGGTTCGGCATGAATGGCCACGGAAAAGGCCAGGCGCATAATCATGCCCGAAGAATATGTTTTAAGGGGCTCATGGATGAAATCCCCCAGTTCCGTAAATGCGATGATCGTATCCAGTTTCCGGTTAATTTCCGGTCTGGAAAGACCAAGATAGGTTGCATTATGAATAATATTATCAATACCTGAAAATTCATGGTTGAACCCGGTACCAAGTTCCAGCAGCCCGGTTATTTTGCCCGAGATATGAATGGTTCCCGTGTCCGGTATCAGAATACCCGTGAGAAGTTTTAAAACCGTTGATTTACCGGCCCCGTTTTCTCCGATAAGTCCAAGGGTCCGGCCCCCGGGAACCGTAAAGCTAAGGTCTTTAACCGCATCAAATTTTTTGTGGCGGCACTGCCTGAGTATAATTTCCTTGAGCCGCTCCGATGGCTTGCGGTACAGTTTGAACGTCTTTGATATATTTTCAACTGAAATCATTTTGCCACGTTCCTGTATACATCAAGGGTTTGATCGGCAGTGGATTCCCATGTAAAGCTTAGGGCCCGCTCTCTTCCTTTTTCCACCAAAAAGTTCCTTAGGCCTGGGTCATGAACAACATTTTCAATGGCCTGGGCCAGTTCACTGCTTTGCAGCGGATCAATTAAAACAGCGGCATCACCAGCCACTTCAGGCATACTTGAAACATTGGAACAGATAACAGGACAGCCGCAGGCCATTGCCTCCACAAGGGGAAGGCCGAACCCTTCGTATAAACTTGGATAAATCAAAGCCTGGGCGCCTGTGTAAACGGCCCTTAAATCATGATCCGGAATATGGCCTGTAAGATATACCCTGTTTTTAAGGTTTTTATTTTTGATTTTTTCAAACCAGGATTTTTCACCCCACCCTTTCCAGCCCACAAGAACAATGGGAATATCAGTTTTTGTTTCCACCAGGGCATCCACCAGAACATCAATATTTTTTCTGGGTTCAAGGGAACTTACAAACAGCAGATACGATGGGGGCAGATTGTATTTTTGCCTGACCCTTGCCACAACTTTTTCGTCCGCAGGGGTAAACACCGGATCTGCGGCCAGGGGCACAGCCGTTACCATGGACGGAGCCACCTTGAACTCGCTTATGATCTGCTGCCGGATAAATTCTGAAATAGTCAGAATATGCCGGGCATACCGCAGTCTTGTTTTTATAA
>DATFIL010000063.1:0-7081 GCA_035270145.1 Desulfobacter sp.
CCGGCGAATTGGAAAAGCTGGCCTTAGCCGCCCGTACCGGCATTGCCGCCGGCACCCTGGCCTTCCCTTCGGACATGCTGTCTCCCGGGGGATTCAAGGTACCGGCCACAGCTGCGCGCATCTTCCTGCCTGATGGTACCGTGGTCGAAGAGAGCGCCCTCTTCCACAGGAACTTTCTCTTTAACCCGGAAATGAGAGCGTACATCCGCAGGGCCGATATCCGGGTCTGTCTGCCTTGCGGCGGATTCAAGGAGGGCGTCACCGAGAGAACCGTCACATCCTTTCTGGAAAATTTCAAAGAACTTGAATTCATTGTGGAAGGCGCCGGCCTTTTTTTCGACAATGACGCCCGTCGGCATATTGCCACAAACACCCGCATCCGCCATCTCAAGGAGACCACTGCCAACAAAGGTGGCGTATTCTCCTCGGTCATGGCCGAAGTCCTCCCGGGGTTCCTTCTCGGGGACCAATACGAGGCCGCCATACTTGAAGATTCTAAGGTGTGCGATGACCTGGTTCAGGAAATCCTAGGCCTTGTCAAAACCTATACGGCAGCGGAAACAAAAATATTAATCCGCCGCTGTAACGCAGATCCGAACATTCCGCTCTTTGCCCAATCGGACAAGGCAGGGGAAGAGATCCTGGCTCTTCAGGAAATATTCCGAACCAGGCTCAATACCATATTAAAACAAAAAACCCTGGTCTGGAAAATTCTGGCGGCTTATATCCCTAAAACCTTAGTCAAACTAATGGGCAAAAAACGGATCACAGACATCCTCAATACCGATGCCATGCAGGAATACCGGGACGCCATCATCACCAAAAAACTTGCGGCTACGGCCTTTTACCGCTTCGGTCTGGAATGGAAAAATTTTATGGCTAAGCTCGAAAAAGACTTTACCGGCACAGTGGCCGACCTGGCTGCTCAACCCACCGCCACCAACACCCCTCGACAGGAGGAATGACTTTGGCCATGGGCTTAAAACTCGATCATCAAGTAAAAGCAAAAGCGGCTGCAAGGAGATTACCATGCAACCGCTAAGCGCCTGTGATTGACTAATAATCGCAAATAGACTGGTCAACACTGGCAGGAACACCTTCATACGGGGTCCATTTGTTGACGTTAAAACTTGATGAATCCCTCATATTTTTCAATATTTCAATGCTGGTTTTATACCCTTTGTACATCCGGCACATATCCATGGCCATACCACAAATCAGGGCAACCGCCTGGATCACGGTGACATCTTCTTGTGAAAATTCCCATGGTTCGGCAGTGTAAACCCGCAATGCACCGATAACTTTATTATGGCTGATAATGGGCACACCCAGCAACGAGGAAATCCCTTCTTTTTTCGCCTGTTCAGGATACTCAATCCGGGGATCATCCATCACATCGTAAATAGCAATGGGAACCGCATCCTTGGCTTCTTTAATTGCCTGTTTAAAATAAGTCGGGCCTTTTTCGAGATATTCCTGGCTCAGCCCGGAAGATCCCACCAGGCCAAGCTCTTTGGTCTCTCTGTTGACCAGAAAAACAGAGCAGCCTTTGGCATTGAACGCGCTTTTCACACTTTCGGCGGTAAGCATGGCAACTTCCTCAGGATCTTTACTCTGGGAAATCGCAGTGGTCAAACGGGTCATGGTTTCGTAATGAAGTTCGTGGGTCTCCATAGCTTTCTCCTTTTTTTAATATTAAAAGATTTTACTATAACAACCACGGGCTGATCTAGTATTTCAGCGAGATTCAACCCACAACGAAAATTGAAACATCTCTTGGGTTACAGAGCGTTTCATATAAAATTAAACTGGGTTAAAAGAGTCTTAAGGTGTTTTCAGCAACACCCGATGATCAGACAAATGCGATGCAAAAAAATAACAAGAAAAATAAGAAGAGTGGCAATTAACCGTTTAATTCGATATGGGTTTAATATATCTGATTCATTTAAGAAGGTCAAACGCGATGATCAAGTTTTTGTTAATTGGGAATCCTGGGAACACGATACAAATTAAGTTAATGGCTCAAAAAGACGAAGGCACGGCAGCACCAGAACAGTGTGCCGTGCCGAAAGAAAAAAATAAGGAAGGATCAGGTCTGGGGTGTCTAAAAAAGCCTTTTTGCCGTTTTTAGACACACCAGATCAGGTCACTTGCCGGGCGCTTAATGGATGGCGCAGCTCCGTATCCGGATTAACCTTTGGACAGGCCCGTGTCATCCAGCGAGAGTGGTGAGGGGTAATCAGGGCATAGGGTTTGATCCAGGTCAGGGCGATGAAAAAGAAGAATCCATATACAAATGCCAGTATTGAGGATATCTTGCCGAATTTCCAGGCGTAAATTGTGGCGGACAGGCTGGACCCCATCACAATGCCGATAATGGTCTTGCTCCCGAATATGGCCGGGTGCCACAGAATCAATCCCCAGGAAATTAAGAAAAAAAGCTGGGCTACGGTAAGCTTGAGCACGTCGGAAACCAGGTTGATCCGTGCCCCAAGCATTGATCCACGGCGAAACCGCGTAAAAATAAAGGCTGTCATGGCAATGGTTTCACGAACATTGCTTCTGGCCCATCTCAGATACATTTTGCAAAGCTGGGAATAAGCCACTGGTACCTCGGTAAAGACCATGGCGTTCTGCTGAAACACCACATCATATCCCTGGCGAAGAATCATATTTGTCATTGCGCGGTCTTCGCCGATATTGGCAGGCCGCCCAAGAAATGTCTGGTCCCGCCATTTATCAAGCACCCCCATGACAGCAGATTTGCGATATGCAGACAGGGCCCCGGGCGTGCAGGTCACTGTGCGGTACATACTCTGGCCGGCACGCATGAAATCAAAGCTGAACACAAAGACAATGTCCACCATCCGGGGGATAATACCCTGGCCCTGGTTGAGCACCCGAACATTGCCGGCAACAGCACCGACGATGGAATTTAAAGAAAAAGGCGTCACCAGATTTCTAAGGGTGTCGGGCGCCACCATGGAGTCACTGTCCACGGTTACCAGCACGGTGCCTGTGCTCTTCTTGAACCCGTCATAAAGGGCCTGGCGCTTACCCTGATTCTGGGGTTGGCGTATGGTCAGAACAGGTAATGCAAGTGTTCTCTGGGCCTGTTTGATCCATTCCCAGGTATCATCCGCACTGCCGTCATCCACGGCAATTAATTGAATTTTTTTCCTGGGATAGTCACTTTCAGCAAGACTTTTAAGGGTTTCAAACACCTGACGGCCCTCATTGTAGGCCGGTACGACGATTGTGCAGGTCGGCAGTTGATCATCGGACACACCCGCAATTGGCCTGTATTTCACTACCAGGATGATTCTCCATGCCAGTTCTGCCAGGGCCAGGCAGGAAAAGACGGCAAATAAGGCAATCAACGTATTCCCCCAGGCCTCCCCTCTAAGAAACCGGGTGGCAGATGAACCGCCGACACCATGCAGACAGACCGCTGCCACAACGGCCAAGATACAGGCCAAGGCTGCAAATCTTTTTTTATTTTCGATCATCTTTTTGGACGTTACCATAAACTTACATCTCCTTATTCATTAAAATCCATCAGCAACAGAGCAAAGGCTACGCCATGATGTGATCTATGACCGATAAGAGACTTAGCAAAGGGCATGCCACAATGTAAGATACTGAATTTAAATAAAATATTCAAAAAATAGAAGTTCGGATATAACTCTGGTTACCAAAACTTCATCCCATGAAACGAAATTTTCATTTTTGGTTACTCTGGATATGGCCTTGCAAGAGTCTGTTTGATTCACCATTTAATGATGAGGCCCTGTGGCGGAATATTTTCTCCGACACAGGGAGGTGATGATGGGTGTGAGACAAGGACGGATGGGTATGCAGTGGTTTCGGGAGTGATTGTGCTCTTTTTCATACATGTCCTTTGTTTTTATCGTATAGCAAAGGGTATGCCAAAAACATAACATCCTGTTTTCAAAAGATTTTCTTAAAAAAACACCTTCTGCCAATAAAAATGAGTTACAAATTTTTCATTTTTTACCCCCAAAAGGGCGCAAAATACGTAATTTATCAACCCAAATTGTAACCGCCGGCGCGAAGTATTGGTATTAAATATTGCCCGGTGTAGCTGCCGGAATCTTTAGCCACATCCTCCGGCGGACCGGCCGCCACAATCCGCCCCCCGCCGTTGCCACCCTCGGGACCAATATCCATAATCCAATCTGCGGTCTTAATCACATCCAGATTATGCTCAATGATCACCACCGTGTTGCCGGCATGGGTGAGGCGCTGGAGCACCTGCAGCAGCATGCGGATGTCCTGGAAATGCAGCCCGGTGGTGGGCTCGTCCAAAATATAAAGGGTATCCCCGGTGTCCTTTCTGGCCAGCTCCCGGGCCAGTTTGATCCGCTGGGCTTCGCCGCCGGACAGGGTGGTGGCGGCCTGGCCCAGTTTGATATAAGAGAGCCCCACATCCATCAGCGTATCCAGAATCCGGGTGATTTTGGGATGGGCGTCAAACAGTTCCCTGGCCTGTACTACGGACAGATCCAGCACATCGGCAATGGCGTGATCCTTGTATTTAATCTCCAGGGTGGACTTGTTGAACCGTTTGCCGTGGCATACATCACAGGGCACAAATACGTCGGCCAGAAAGTGCATTTCCACCTTAATGTATCCGTCCCCATGGCAGGCCTCGCACCGGCCGCCCTTGACATTAAAAGAGTAGCGTCCTTTTTTATATCCCCTGGCCTGGGATTCGGGCAGCATGGCAAATAGAACCCGGATGGGGTCAAATAGTTTGGTGTATGTGGCGGGATTGCTGCGCGGGGTCCGGCCGATGGGTTTCTGGTCGATGTTGATGACCTTGTTGATGTGGGACAGTCCGGTAATTTTTTTATGTTTTCCCACGGTCATCTGAGAACCGTGCAGTTTAGCCGCCAGGGCCGGATAGAGAATCTGGTTGATCAGGGTGGATTTACCGGCCCCGGACACGCCGGTAACGGCCGTTAAAAGTCCCACAGGAATTTTGGCTGTGATGTTGGCCAGATTATTTTCACATGCCCCGTGGATGGTGAGCCATTTATTTCCCATGGTTTTGGGCGTTCTCCGGTTTTCAGGCACGGCAATGGTCTCACGTCCGCTTAAAAAGTGACCCGTAAGGGAAACCGGATTTTGCCGAATCTGTTCAGGTGTACCCTGGGCCACAATTTCACCCCCCAGATGGCCGGCACCCGGGCCGATATCCACAATCCAGTCCGAGGACGCCATGGTTTCCTGGTCATGCTCCACAATGAGCAGGGTGTTGCCGATATCCCGCAGGTGTTTCAGCGTGGACAGCAATTTAATGTTGTCTCTCTGGTGAAGGCCGATGGAAGGCTCGTCCAGAATATAAAGCACCCCGGTCAGTTCAGACCCCACCTGGGAGGCCAGGCGGATGCGCTGGGATTCCCCGCCGGACAGCGTGGGACCGGACCGGTCCAGGGAGAGATAATCCAGGCCGACGTTCACCAGAAACCCCAGACGATCCCGGATCTCCTTGAGCAATTCAGCGGCAATGAGCTTTTTGCTGCCGGTCAACTCAAGGGAAGCGATAAAAGAATAGGCCTCTTTCACGGTCATCTCAGTGACATCTATAATGGATTTGTCATTGATCTTGACATGCAGAATCTCATCCCGCAGCCGCCGCCCTTTACATGTGGGGCAGCCGGCAGCGGTCATAAAATCAGTATAATACTTTTTCTGATGTTCGGACTGGGTATTCATGTACCGGCGCATCAGGGTGTGGATCAGGCCTTCGTGGGTGCGTGAAAAACGGCCCTGGATCTTTGACGAATTCCAGTTCACGGTCATCTGTTTGCTTTCGGAACCGTAAAGCAGCAGATCCCGCTGTTTTTGGGGCAGTTTTTTCCAGGGAATATCGAAATCAATACCCCACTGCTCCTCCATGGCCCGAAGCTGACCTTTGCCCCAGGAATTTTCATTGTTAAACCGCGGCTTCTTAATGAAATAGTTTTTCCAGGGGACCACGGCGCCCTCACGGATGGATAGATTGGGATCGGGCACCACTTTATCCGGATCAATGGCCAAAAGGGTGCCGATGCCGTTGCAGTCCGGACACATGCCCAAAGGCGAGTTAAAGGAAAAAATCTGGGGCATAAGTTCGGGGTAGGCAATACCGCAACAGGAGCGGGCCTCGCTCATTTTCAAGTCTTCCCGGCCTTCCATGTGGACAATGAGCCGGCCTGCGCCCAGTTTCAGGGCCGCTTCCACGGAATCGGTGAGCCGTTTTTCAAACGCGCCCTGGGATTTTACCACCAGCCGGTCAATGACCACGTCAATGTGGTGTTTTTTGTTGCGGGCCAGGGTCTGGACATTTTCAAGATCCTGGACCACCCCGTCCACCCGTACCCTTGCATAGCCCTCGCGCTTGAGATCTTCAAGGCGCTCCCGATGTTCACCCTTGCGGTTTTCCACAATGGGCGCCAGAATCAGGATTTTAGAACCCTCAGGCAGATCCATAATCTGGGAGACCATGGCCTGGGCATGGCCCCGGCCCACCTTTTTCCCGCATTTATAGCAATACTGGGTTCCCACCCGGGCAAAGAGCACCCGCAGGTAGTCGTAAATTTCGGTGATGGTCCCCACGGTGGACCGTGGATTTTTGGAAGCGGCCTTCTGTTCAATGGCAATGGTCGGTGAGAGCCCACGAATGGTGTCGTAGCGGGGTTTTTCCATCTGCCCGATGAACTGACGGGCATAGGAGGACAAAGATTCCACATACCGGCGCTGGCCTTCGGCAAAAATGGTATCAAAGGCCAGGCTGGACTTGCCCGACCCGGATACACCCGTCACCACCACCAGCTTTTTTTTGGGGATCTCTACATCAATATTTTTAAGGTTGTGTTCCTTGGCGCCCCGGACAATGATCCGATCCAGTTCTTTGGACCGGGAATCTTCTTCCAGGGGGTGCAAGGGAGTCGGGCTATCAGCAATATGATTATCGGTTGTATGGGTTACAACGGCAGCAGTATTCTTTTTCATGGGTCACCAGGATTTGTTTTTGCTTACCCTGACAACGATAATCACCCGCAATAAAAAGTAA
>DATFIL010000064.1:0-3241 GCA_035270145.1 Desulfobacter sp.
CCAGTGAATAAAAGGGAATCCGCAAGCCTGTCCCAACTGACATAATCATTCCATTTTAAACGTGATGCCCTTCGAATTCCACCTCCGCCGATCACCGACTGAATCACATTTCTTATGCCGGTTATTCCGAACCAGATTAAAGCGCCAAAATAGGATAAAAGCCACCAGTCTTTGGTCAACATAAAGCAAAGCTGGGCCGGAATAAATCCGACAATAATTTTGAAAAAATTTTTAAGCTTGCTGTTAAGGTATTTAAATGATTTTTTCGACTTGGATTTTTTACCGGATTCTCCGATTAAATTATCTTTGTGCCCCATAAATGCGGATCGTCCAAGGGTAACCAGATTCCCTTTGGAAACCGGATAAAGCATAAAAAATTCAGGTATCCACTTCTTTTTCTTAATGGATAATAACGCGCGGATACCAGGTATCCAGGCAATCGCGCCGGAAATAAACTCAGGCGGAGATGTCAAGGTGCACAGGCTGGTTTTAACATTGACAGGAAGGCGCAACCTGTCGCTGTTTTCTTTTTCGATTTTTTGCCGAACCCTGAAGGGCAGGGTATCGATAACCGCAAATCCCATACCATAATGCCCCGGCTTCCCTGTGGAGTCAGAGCCGATTTTTAACTTGATGGGACGGGCAGCAAACATATGCTTGAATTCGTCAATGTCGTTGAGGATCACAGACAGTTTTTTCAGCCGGTCTTCCTTTTGGTCAGTCTCTTTTTTTTGTATATCTGCAATAATTTTTGAAATAATGCGTTTTAATTTTAGTATACTTCCCGGATTGACAGCAGCTTGCAGTTCATTGACGCGAAGCATGATTTTATTGTCTAAGGGATTGTAATTTTTTAGATTGATAATCTCAATTCTAGAAATTCTGCCGCCGCTGTCATATAGAAGTTCAAGCACATCTTCAGGCTCAAGCCTGTCAAGATTAAGGGTAATTCGAGAATCATCAAGCAGATCGTCGATTTGATCCAGAAGTGTGCAAAATTGCACACAAAGCCTTGGCGGGGCGTTATTGCCTTTTTCTTTGACATAATCGTAAAGTCCATTGAAAAAATGTTCTGCATCAAGGTACTGCTCAAGAATGTCGTTGACCATGAAATCATTCATCGTTTCGGATAGACGGTCAAGATGCGTTTGGGCCTTCGGGGCGTCCGCCTCTTTTTTTACAAGGGACATTTGTCGTTGAATGGCCGCAAGGACTTTTGAATGGATAAATTCGCCAAGGTATTGAAAACTTGGCTGACCAGGTCCGATAAAATCGGGAAATTCTTCAGCCGCTACAGGCGGCATGGTAATATCAAGATCCCGGCATAGTTCCATACGCCCTGACTGATTGAATCGGTCCAGCAAGAGATAAAGGAAATTTTCCTGGAATTTTACAAGGGCTTTTCCCTGTTCCATGAACTCAATTACTGATGGCTTGGCAAGAAAAGTCAAAAAGGATTCAAGGTTGTGCAGTCCCCTGGACACCCAAATAACAGAGATATATCTGTCCCGGTGAAGCGGCCAGAATTCAATACCGATTCCCAGATCAATTTCCATGATTCTGGCCGCTTCAATCAGTTCTAATGCCCATTTGGGTTCAATATAGTGATAGTAGATCACACGCAGCCTTCGAATACCCTTGATCCAGGCATCCATGATCAGGTGTGTGGCACTTTTCCTGCCAGAGGTGTTTGCATCATGGACATGGTCGTCAAAGGTGATCTGATTCCATTCTTCGGGCATTTCAAGCAGATGGTAGTGCTCAAGTAACTTTCGGATAACCCTGGGTTTGCCAAATGCGGCGATTCTGAAATTGTGGGCCAGCTTAATCTGATGTTCAGGCTGTCCCTTCGCCCGAACCAAATCTTTCATGATCTGCATCAGCACCCTGGACGTATTTTTGGGTATGGGACCGCCAACAGTGTCTACAATATCGTCCTTAAGTCCAGCCAGGGCGTCAAGGCGGCTTGTGATATCACCGCTTTTAATGGACTCCATGAGATTGATAATGGAATATGCAGCGCGAAGGCCCCTGGATTCTGCAAGCTCTTTGATACCCAGGGGATGAAAAAAAGGATAAAGCAACTTGCCTGTGTATCCCAGCCTTTTGGGTTCGTTATACACCGAGTTTACAATCTCAATGAGTTTGTAATCCCGCTTGTCGTAAAAAATGGAATTAATGACCCGCCGCATCAGAGAATCCGCCTTTCTGTAAATTTAATCGCCGTCAAAAAACTCGGCAAAGCCTTACGTGATTAAGGCCTATTGCAAATCAATGTCTGCCATACAGCTTTGGCAAAAAAAATGGCTGTCAGCCTGGGTTAATTTAGAAGCCATGGTGGGTTCTTTGCACTTGTCACACTGATGCGACGGCTCCATCTTTGCTTTGGGGGGCATGGCTACCGTTATCCCGGTGATGGTGAAAAGGTGTTCAGGTGCCTGTTCAAGAATTTGCATGGCCTTTGCCCTGTGAAGATCCCAGAACTCATCATGATCAGTCTTGTCGGCTTTATTTTCCCTTATCAGTTGCATCAATTCCTGATGTCTCGTCTTCAGCAGAGGTTCTGGGTCGTATTTTTTAGCAATGCGAACGCCTTTTCCTGAATTTCTGCTGACAAAGGTAAATGCGGTTTTCCCATAATTTTTGAAAATGAAATTGCCCTTACCAAAGGTACATCCTGTAATAACTTGAATCGCATCCGTTCCGCAGGCATCTGTTTCAACAATGGCCACAATCTCCTCGTCCAGTGCCCGTGCCTCTGAAAGAAAATCCATACCTGCCATGGCCGCCTGGAATCCGAATGCAAGCCCGGGACACAGATGACCATGAAACTCAACACATTTTTGAAACAACTTTTGTTTTTCCAGAGGTAAATCCGGCATAAAAAACTCCTTTATTAGCTACCTGCGTCTTTTTAAGGGGCATGACCCCGCCGCGACATCAAATTTTTTAAAACACACAGAATGATGATGTGTCAAGGAAGAACTGTGGATTTAGGCTTGCAAATCCGTGCGTAATAATATATTTTTCACTTCATTAAATGCCTGGGTGGCGGAACTGGTAGACGCAAGGGACTTAAAATCCCTCGCCCGCAAGGGTGTACGAGTTCAATTCTCGTCCCAGGTACCAAGTAAAAACAAGGGGTTAGCCGATTTTGGCCGCCCCTTTTTTTATTGGCATTTCACTTACTGTGCCCGAAACTGTGCCCAACTGGTTTTTCAGGTAATCTTCCTGTTTTCTG
>DATFIL010000065.1:0-3595 GCA_035270145.1 Desulfobacter sp.
ACAGATGCGGGAATCAAGTGGGATAAAATACCTGAAAAAAGGCAGGGGCCGCTTAAAATATTTTGGGAGATCTGTACTTTCAGTGCGGCCAGGCATTTTTTTGTATCGTGGGTAAAATTGTCAAAGGGGACGTGTCTGCACTGGATGGACTTGAAAATAAGGTCTGTTTTAAGATCATGTGCCTGGCCGGTTTGTTTCACCAGTACCGGATCTTCATACACCGTGCATTGATATAAGTCGGATAATGCATCAATGAATCGGTAAGGGGCGGCATATATACCGCATGTAATGGCAATCAGGGTCATATCCTTTACTCTGCTCAGTCAGGGTTCAGGTTATCAATAAAAAGCAAGAATACAATAAGCAAGAGATGTGCCATATTTTAAATTTGATTTAAAAACAGATGTTTATGTTTTTAGAAGAAAATAGAACAATCAAGATGAAACATTATGAAGCAAATTGAAAAATACATTTTGAAACATTTTGAGACATTATATCAAGTAACCTTCAACCATGCGGGTGAAAAGAATGTCTCCCGGGGTCAGAGTCTGGGTCTGCCACCGCTCAAAGGCAAGAGGCCAGGCACCGGATACGCCGTCAAAGACCTCGATTTTTTTCCATTTTAGAAACTCATAATATTCATCTTCAATGGCACCGCAGATCAGGGTGTTGATCTCCTGGACCAGAAGGGTATGGCACAGTTCATCCGGGGAGGACCTGGGCAGCACAATAATTTTTTTGTCCTGAATGTCGGAACGTTTAGCTGTTGTCAGAATGATAACTTCAGTGGTCAGGTCAAACCTGGGCACAATCTCTTCACCAAGTATAGGAATGGCTAGCTTATGCAATGTCATAATTTTATTCTATTTTATATGCTTTGATTTTTCGCCATAGCGTACTGCGGCTCATGCCAAGGCGTTGCGCGGCTTTATTTTTTCTGCCCCGGGACGTTTTCAATGCGTCAATAATCATCTGCCGCTCCACCGCGGACCAGGTTTGTCTGCTTTCTTCCGGTTGGGGGGGTGTAGAATTCGGCAGGTGTTCCGATTGGGTGTTTTGGACATCCTCTGCTGCCGGCATCTTTGAAACCCTTTGCATCGGTTCATGATCCAGGATATAGGCCGGCAGGTTATCCGCTTCGATTCTGGTGCCCTGGGCCACATTCACTGCATACTCTATGATATTTCTTAGTTCCCGGATATTTCCTTCATAGGTGTAATTCAATAAAACAGACAGGGCCAATTCAGAAAGACCATTGATTTCTTTACCCTGTTTTTTTGTGTAGTGGTTCAGAAAATGGTCAAGCAGAAGGCGGATGTCTTCACCCCGTTCCCGCAAAGGCGGCAGATGTACTCTGGCCACATTCAAACGGAACAGCAGATCTTTTCTGAATTTACCAATGGATACCATATATTTAAGGTCACGGTGGGTGGCGGCAATAATTCGCACATTGGCGTTAAATCCTTTGGTGGCCCCTAACGGATAAATAATCCTGTCATCGAGAAATGTGAGCAGTTTAACCTGCAGGGGCAGGGGTAAATCTCCGATTTCCGTTAAGAAAATAGTGCCGTTGTGTGCCAGCTTGAACCGGCCGGGTTTGTTTTCCACAGCGCCGGTGAACGCCCCTTTCATATGACCGAAAATTTCGGATTCCAAGAGGGTCGCGGGTAATGCACCGCAGTTGATTTTAATAAACGGACCGCCTGCACGCCCGGATGTCTGGTGTATGGCTTCTGCCACAAGGTCCTTGCCCGTGCCCGTTTCCCCAGTGATCAGGATGGAGGCATCACTTTGGGCAAGCATGGGAAGGGTCTGAAAGATCGTTTCCATTTTCTGGCTTCGGCCGATGATATTGGCAAAACTGTAGGCCACGTTTTTTTCAAGGTCATTAGAAGCACTGCTTCTCAAATCCTCGATGGTTTCCATATAACCTGTGAAATGCCCTTGGGTATCCATGATTTGTGCGGTCGTAATGCGCACCGGAAGTTTCTGTCGGTCTGTATTGATAATATCGCTGGTGCAGGATATGGACCGGTTTTTGCGGTGGGTGGCAAGGATCGGACAGTTGATGATGCATGCAGAACTTCGCAGGACATTTCTGCAGGGGACGCCCCTGGCCATATCCAGGGAAAACCCTGTCAGTGCCTGGAAGAATCGGTTAAGATGAACCACGCGCAAATCCGTGTCCATCACCAGGATGCCCAAGGGGATTTCATCCAGAATATGGGCAAAATCCAGAGGGGATCGCATTAATTGATGAATTTCAGGACATAAGTGCATCCTTGAACGCTTTTCCTTTTTTTAAAGTAGTTTCAACTGCCAGTTCCAAGTGCCTGGACGTGGCTTCATCCGGATGCCTTTAGGTATATTTTCAAACAGATTCACGAGCATGACAAAGCCTGCCTGCTTTAATTCCTCGGTTTTGGATGACAGATCCAGGGGCCAGTTGGGGAAGGTGTGGTAGGTCGCATTGTACTTGCTGGTCCAGGCGACTTCTCCCATGGGACTGGTAAAGCCTTTACCAAGATCCAGGTCCGGGGCCGCAATCCGTGATATGGCCAAGGGCCAGTTAGCCCGGCAGACCGCCCCCAAAGGCAGACAGCAGCGTTCAGGCAGGGATAAAAGGGTCTGGCTATCCAGTTCCGGGCTTACAATGGCCCCGGAAAACCCTTTGCGCTTCAACATTTCCACTGCAAGGCAATTGGTGATATTGCAAAAGGGTCCTGCCCAGATGTTGAGTTTTTGGGGATTATCAAACAGGGTTATCTGCCAGGGGGAATTGAGTACAAAGTTTTTTGCCCCTTTTTTTAATGCGGTTTTGATATAATTTTGACAGATTTTTTCCTCATCGGGGAAAAGCACGGGATCCAGCCACAACCAGGTATGGGCATGGGCTTTGATTCCATAGCTGTTTGCAGAAATCCAGAAACCTGTGTTATTGCGGGTTTTTAAGACCGGTGGTTTTTTTCTGAAAACATCTATTTCATATATATCAGGCTGTTTTTTTCTTCTATGACTCCTTGTTTGGCTATGTGATGTTACACTGCCCCCTGCATTTTTGTGGGTAACGGATAGGTTTGAGGGCTTGATCGTTACCTTGGGAATTTCATCAAGTTCGGCACCAAGGCGTGATAGTTTTGCTTCTATCTCTCGTCCCCTACGGTCAATAATAAAAACAGAGGTTCCTTTTTTGATACGCTTGCCTTTTTTGGAAGATAAAAAATATTTTCCTTTTTTAGGGATAGCCCGGGTCACCTTCTGGATTTGGTGAAAGCTTTCTTCTTCATATCCGATGCGTAAAAGGTCTCCCGGCAGAAGCGCCTCCCTTGCAATAAAATATGGATTTTCAGGATTTTTTATCCGGCCTAAAAACAGTCCGGAGCCCGTTTCAGACCCATGGTCCAGAGGATTTGATACCCGATGGGATAAAAGGTTGTAATGGCTGCCCTCTCTTCCCAACGCATACGCTAAAAACGACAAAGCCTGTTTTTTCTGGTCCGGCGCATCCCTGAGCAGTTTATAAGCCATCACCGTGTAGTAAACATAATGGGGGCTTTTTTTTCTGCCTTCAATTTTCCAGGTGCTGATGTTGGGA
>DATFIL010000066.1:0-11723 GCA_035270145.1 Desulfobacter sp.
CATCGCTATCAGGATCGAAATATCCATTGTTTTCGATCCTGATAGCATTCTCACGAATAACTTAGTTATCTAAAGCTCAAACGTGGTCATACTAACCACAAGCTCAAGTTCTTCAATCTCCTTGATCACATCAGCCGGTACCGGGGTCTCGGTCCTTAAGAATATAATATTTCTATCCCCGTCATCCTCACGGCCCACCATCATTCTGGCAATGTTGATGTTGTGCTCGCCTAGTTTCTGACCGATGGAACCGATGGAGCCGGGTTTGTCCACATTGTGGATTATAGCCAGGTGGCCCTCGGGAATAACTTCTAGGCGGAATTTATTAATTCTGACAATCCGGGCATCATCCTTTCCAAAGATGGTGCCTTCCAGGACATTGGTCCGGTTGTCCGTGACCACGGTCATCCGGATCAGGTTCAGGAAGTTACCGGCCTCCTTGGCGGTGGATTCGCTGATTTTCATACCCATCTCATTGGCCAGGGAAATGGCATTTACCGAATTGACTTCGTCCCTGACATATTCATTGAGAAAGCCCTTGATTCCATTGATGGTCAGGGGTTTGAGATCAAGATCCGGAAATTTTCCGATGTATTCGATGTTGACCTCACGCACGCCGCCCTTGGAAATCTGGGCCTGCATTTTCCCCATTTTCTCCACCAGGTAAAGAAACGGTTTAAGCTGCTTTAAAACATCTCCGGTCACCGACGGTACATTCACGGCATTGATCACGGTGTCGTTTAACAGATAGGCAATAATCTGGTTGGCAGCCGCCACGGAAACATTGGTCTGGGCTTCCTTGGTGGATGCGCCCAAATGGGGCGTGGCAATCACCTGGTCCAGCTGGAGCAACGGATGGTCTCCGCCCGGAGGTTCTATGGCGAACACATCCAGGGCCGCGCCGGCCACCTTTCCTGACTGGATGGCGTCATACAGGGCCGCTTCATTGACAATGCCGCCCCTGGCACAGTTGACGACCATGACGCCGGTCTTCATTTTTTCAAAAGCCTGGGCGTCCAGTAAATCAATGGTGGCATCTATTTTAGGCACATGGATAGTGATATAATCCGAGCGGGCATAAAGCTCATCCAAAGTCACATATTCAAATCCGGCTTTTTCAATATGTTCCGAAGATATATTGGGGTCGAACACAATGACGTTCATGCGCAGCCCTTTGGCAAGTCCGGCAGCAATGGAGCCGATATTTCCAAAACCCACAACGCCCAAGGTCTTATTAAAAAGTTCCCGGCCCTGGAGCAGTTTTTTATCCCAGCGTCCGGCTTTCAGGGATGCGGTGCCCCTGGGGATATTCCGGGTTAAGGCCATCATCATGGCAACGGCATGCTCGGCTGTGGTTACGGTGTTGCCGCCGGGGGTGTTCATGACGGCGACCCCTTTTTTGGTGGCCGCATCAATGTCTACATTATCCAGGCCAATGCCGGCCCGGGCAACAACCTTAAGGTTCTCTGCCGATTCAAGCAGGTCCGCGGTCACCTTGGTGGAGCTCCGGATGGCCAGGCCATCGTATTGCCCGATGATTTCTTTGAGTTCTTCGGGGGAAAGCCCGGTATTGACATCGACATCTAGACCTTCCTGATTTTTGAAAATATCAATGCCGGCTTCATCCATTTTATCACTGACCAGTACCTTCATTATTTTGCCTCCTTTTGAAAAGCATCCATAAATTCTACCAGGGCTTTGATACCCTCCATGGTCGCGGCATTATAAATGGACGCCCTGCATCCGCCCACGGATCTATGACCTTTGAGACCGCCAAGTCCTTTGGCTGTTGCTTCTTTTATAAATTTTTGTTCAAGTTCCTCACTGGGCAAACGGAAGGTCACATTCATCAGGGATCTGGAATCCTGTCTGGCTGTGGGCCGGTAAAAATTGCTTGCTTCCATAAAATCGTACAAAAGGCCTGCTTTTTCATTATTATAGGCTTCCATCTTTTCAAGGCCGCCCATCTCCTCTTCGATCCATTTGAGCACCAGGTCAATGGTATATATACCGAAACAGGGCGGGGTATTGTACATGGAGTTTTTCTCTGCATAGGTGGAATATTTGAGCATGGAAGGCAGGTCCGGATTGGCTGTTTCCAGAAGGTCCTTACGCAAAATCACAATACAGGTGCCGGACGGCCCTAAATTTTTCTGGGCACCGGCATAAATCATGCCGAATTTTTCCATGGGCAGGGCGCGTGAAAAAATATCGGATGACATATCGGCAATAAGAGGAATTCCACCGGTGTCGGGGAAGTTGGCAAACTGGGTTCCCTTGATGGTGTTATTGGAGGTGATGTGGACATATTTTGCATCTTTACTGAAGGAAATATCTGCAGGGATATATGAAAAGTCCTTGTCCTCGGAAGAGGCCACGACCACATGTTTTTTATTCTGGATTTTTGCCTCTTTAATGGCTTTGGTGGACCAGGTCCCGGTATTGACATAGTCGGCACTTTGATCCCCGGAAAGAAAATTCATGGGAATCATGGCAAACTGTAAAGAGGCCCCGCCCTGGAGAAAAAGAACATGGTATTGGTCATCCAGACCTAAAAGACGTTTGGTCCGTTCCACGGCATCATTGATAACATCGTCAAAATAAGAAGATCTGTGGCTGATTTCTGTGATGGACATGCCTGAATTGCCGAAATTCAGGAAAGAGGCCTGAATTTCTTCAAGGACCGGCAGAGGCAGGGCCGCAGGTCCGGCATTGAAATTATAAATTCTTTGGTCTGTCATTTTTTACCTTTCTGTTAGGGTTATCTTTGTTTGCACTGTGTTTATATGTTCCATTGCCTCACAATTCAAGGCAATCTAATATCCAACCCTATTATTTAACGCCCTCGCAGATGAAAATCAATAGCCTAATTGCTTGGATGAGTTATTACGACCATCGGCTGCTACTTTTTTGAAAATCCACCCGCACAGGTCGAAAGATTTTGCTTGACGCAGGTCTGATTTTTCTGTTAACCGTTAAACATTATGAAGGTTAACCAAATATTGCCGGATAAAAGGCAGATGATTCTTAAAATTTTGTACCAGTCGGATGGCGAACCTGTTTCCGGGGTCAAAATCAGTGAGTCTGCCGGAATTTCCCGGGTGGCGGTCTGGAAACACATCAAGGCCTTGAAACAGGCCGGCGTGGATATTAAGGCCCTGCCAACAGGGTATAAACTTCAGGACCCCGGCAACCTGCTCTACCCTTTTTGTTTCCCAGCGCACCTTCAGGACAAAATTTTCCACTTCCCGGAACTTGATTCTACCATGGACCAGGCCCGCAAGATGGCCCGGCAAGACCAAGGCGTCCGGCATGCGAGTTGTGTCATTGCCGAAGTTCAGACAGCCTCCAGGGGCCGGCTGAACAGGCAGTGGTCATCTGCCCGGGGGGGACTTTGGTTTACCCTGATCCTTAAACCGGATTTGCCGCCGCCCCTGGCCTGGACCGTAAATTTTGCCGCGTCTGCCTGTATGTCCGAAGTGCTCACCGATTTATTTGACCTGGATATCCGCGTCAAATGGCCCAATGACCTGCTTCTCAAGGGCCGCAAGCTGTCCGGGATGCTGTCGGAAATGGAAACCCGGGCTGATATGGTTAATCTCCTGTTTCTGGGTATCGGCCTTAATGTAAACAATGAACCGGAATCAGATGAATACCAGGCCATTTCCCTGAAAACAGCCCTGGGAAAATCTGTTTCCAGAAAACAGATCCTGACCCGGTTCCTGGATCTGTTTGAATCCCGGATTGCCGACGTTGATCCACCCCGGATCATCAGCCAGTGGAAGGCTCGGACCGCCACCATCGGCACCGAAGTCAGGGTTCAAACCCATGACCGGGTGTATGAAGGCAAGGCCCTGGATGTGGATGACACCGGTGCCCTCATTGTCAAAGGCCGGGACGGCGTCACACGGAAAATTATCTATGGTGATTGTTTTCATTCCTGAAAAAAGAGCGATGGGCTGACCTGGTCTATCAACAACACCGAGGCTCAACATAGAACAAAACATAAGAATAATTTAACGACATATTCAAATTTTTATATAACAATTTAAAATGAATGCTAAACTCATGGATGTTTCTGTCAAACCGATTGTGTATTCAGCTCTTTTTATCGCCCTGATCAGCATTGGGGCAATGATTGCCATACCTGTGGGCCCTGTTCCCATTGTACTTCAAAACATGTTTGTGCTTCTGGCGGGTTTGATCCTGCCGCCGGCCTGGGCTACCGGGTGCGTGGCGGTTTATCTGCTCATGGGATTTGCCGGACTGCCGGTATTTGCCGGCGGCACCTCGGGTATTGGAAAAGTGGTCGGCCCCACCGGTGGATATCTTCTGTCTTATCTGCCGGCCGCGTTCCTTACCTCTGTAATATCCGGCAGCGCTGAAAAGAGTCTGGTCCGGGATTGTGGTGCCACCATTGCGGGAATGGCAGTGATGTATATGTTCGGGGTACCCTGGCTGAAATGGGTATTGGCTGTGTCATGGGGCAAGGCCCTGGCTGCCGGCATGTATCCCTTTCTTCCCGGCGCTGTGCTTAAAATGATTGCAGCGGTAATCATCGCCCGCAAGCTTCGTCCCCTGATCCGGTTTTAAGCATTTTATGGATACAGTGCTACTGAAAACAGACCATTTGACTCATGCCTTTGGTCCGGGGGATACAGGTATATTTGACATTTGTCTGACCGTAGCCCGGGATGATTTTATTGTGCTTGCCGGAAAAAACGGATGCGGGAAAACCACCTTGATCCGCCATTTCAACGGTCTGCTGATGCCGGATAGCGGCCAGGTTCTGCTCAACGGTCAGGATATTCAAAAAGACCTGACCGTTGCCCGCAAAAAGATCGGTATGGTATTCCAGGACCCGGATACCCAGATCATCGCAGATACCGTGTTTGATGAAACCGCCTTTGGCCCGGAAAATTTAAACATGAGCCGGGAAGAGATTAATGACAGGGTCTTTAGCGCCCTTAACCTGCTCGGCCTGGATCATTTGCGGGACAGAAACCCTGCCACCCTTTCCGGCGGGGAAAAACGGCGGCTGGCCATTGCCGGCATCCTGGTCATGGAACCGGAGCTTATTGTTTTTGACGAGCCCTTTGCCAATCTGGATTATCCATCTATTGTATCCCTGGTCAGACTGTGCCGAACGCTGCACCAGTCCGGACATGCCATTGTCATGACCACCCATGATGTGGCACCGGTGATCATGCTTGCCACCCAAATGGTGGTCATGAACAAAGGGCGAATCGAGGAAAAAGGCGATCCTGTCTCGCTTGCCCCCTGCCTTGAATCATATGGCGTAAAAAATCCGTTTACCCCCATGGCACAGGCGTGGGCGTTGTGACTCTTTTTTCCTATCATCCCGGTGACACCTTATGGCATACCCTGGATGTCCGGTGCAAAGGCCTTCTGGTCTGCCTGTTGAGCCTGGCTGTACTAAAGACGGGATTGCCCGGGAATATTATCTGCCTGGGCGTTTTAATGGTTATACTGAAAACATTGAAGGTGGGCCCGGCAAGGCTTGTGACGCAGTTGAAAGTCTTTCTTTTGCTTTTAACTCTGATATTTTTCTGCCGATGGGCAGTCACGCCCGGCGATCCCATGGTGACCCTGTACGGATTCAGCCTGACCCGCCAGGGGTTTACGTCCGGTAGCCTGGTTGCGTTGCGGTTTCTGATCGTTATGCTGCTGGGACTTATATTGACTGCCACCACCCGGTCCATGGAAATCAAGGCGGCTGTCCAGTGGTTTTTCAAACCCGTTCCTTTTATTCCTGAAAAACGGGTGGCTGTGATGGTGGGTTTGGCCCTGAAATTCATGCCCCTGATCCTTGATAATGCCAGGGAAGTGACCCATGCGGTCAATGCCCGGTGCGGCAATTTAAGGAAAAATCCTGTGCGGCGACTCGTCAACCTATCCTGGCCCCTGCTGAAAAAGACATTTCAATCCGCAGATGACCTAAGCCTTGCCATGCAAGCACGATGTTACAGTGAAACCCGGACAGATCCACGGTTTTTCCCCAATGGGAAAGAGGGGTGGGTCGTGGGTCTGACACTTGTTTTTTGTGCCGGGATGCTGCTGATGGGCTGAGCCCGGGGCCTGTTTGCCAAGTGGCGTTGGGCTTTGTCGGAGAAAATGGCGCCGACCCGACGAAATTCTTTGACGTCGGCAGCCTGAGACAGTTGCCATGTAAACCACATGAAATTAAAATATACGCAATAAAAAAATCGCCTTTCTTCATAATGAGTATAACCCGGCATTCCAACGGCTTTACTTCATTTTCACTTCTTGATAGAATCAAATTTATCTTTAAGGCTAACTTTAAACCACTCGATAAACCCAGGCTTATTTTATTTATGTGCAAGCGGGAAAGAGGCGACTTATGACGTTTTGGAATAATCCTTTTTTACTTATACTTTGGTTGGTTATAGGCCTGATGCCGGTGGCACACGCCCAGCAGCAGGCCAAACCGTTTCCAGTGATTGCCGAAAAAACAATAACAATTGTCGAGGCGGTTCATGCTTTTGTCGGTGTTCATTCCAACGATATGTCCACTGTACAATACGTCCTCCAAACCCATCATACGCTTACCAGTGGAACAGATTGATCAATAGAAGGGGAGCGGCTGTTGAAAATACTTGTAATTGATGATGAAAAGCATATCCGTCAAAGCCTTGCCGATTATCTGGAAGATAATGATTATGATGTTGTAACAGCAGAAAACGGCCGGCAGGGCCTGGCGTTTGTTTCTTCTGAGAAGCCGGATCTTGTGCTGCTGGATTTAAGGATGCCGGAAATGGATGGGTTTGAGGTTCTGCGGCAGGGAAAAAAAATATTGCCGGATCTCCCCATGATCGTTATATCAGGTGCAAATCGTATTGAAGATGTGGTAAAGGCGTTGCGCTATGGTGCCTGGGATTATATAGAAAAACCCATACAAAGTTTTACCGTATTGGATCATTCGATACATCGGGCGCTGGAAAAGGCCAAATTAATTCGAGAAAACAAAGCGTACCAGAAAAATCTGGAAAGTATGGTAAAGGAAAGAACCTGTGAACTTGAAAATGCCAACACACATTTATTCAACATCAATGCGCGTTTGCATAAGATTGTCGAAACCACGCAAAGATTGCACGGTTGCGTTGAGATGAAACATTTCGGCAAAAAGTTGCTTGAAGAGTTTGCAGCCCATATGGATGCGACCGGCGGTAGTTTGTATTTGCTTGAAGAAAATGGGCTGCGGCTTGTGCATTCAATTATTTCCGGGCATGCGCCTGAATTTATCCCTTTCCCGTTGCCTGAGAACTCTGTATTCAAAACGATTTTGGAAAAAGGTCAAGCACTTCTTGTCCAGAACATTGAGGAAGAAAAAAGATATCTGCCCAGCGGATGGCCCGGGTATTCAAATGGTTCATTTCTTGCCTTTCCAATAAAGGAAGAGTCTGGTACGCCCATTGGTATTATCACAATTCATAATAAACAAACGTCTCCCTTTGTTGATCAGGATAAAGATATTGGTGCCATCCTTTCGTCTTATTGTTGCGAAACCATACGAGCCATTAAAGCATTTCAGGAGTCCAAAAGAAAAGAAATTCAGCTTCAACAAGCCCAGAAAATGGAAGCAATCGGAACGCTGGCCGGAGGGATTGCCCATGATTTTAATAATATCCTTTCCCTTATTATCGGTTATGCAGAACTGGCCAAACTAGACATTGGCACAAATGAAAAAGCCCAAAAAAATATCGACCAGGCAATGAGAGGAGCAAGGCGGGCCGGGGAAATTGTCTCCCAGATTCTGACGTTC
This sequence comes from Desulfobacter sp., assembly GCA_035270145.1. Classification (GTDB taxonomy): domain Bacteria; phylum Desulfobacterota; class Desulfobacteria; order Desulfobacterales; family Desulfobacteraceae; genus Desulfobacter. Next base: position 7,805 of record DATFIL010000066.1, read on the forward strand.
AGCCGGCAGGTTGAGTCTGAAATGAAACCTTTGAAACTTTATTTGATCGTTAAAGAAGCTGTGAAATTCCTTCGATCGTCTATCCCTTCCACCATCCAAATTATTGAAAAAATGGACGCCAAAGCTATGGTTCTGGCTGACGCGACCCAGATTCATCAGGTGGTTATGAATCTATGTACCAATGCATACCATGCCATGAGGGAAACCGGCGGAACGCTGTCTGTTTTTTTAAGAAATGCCGAGCCCTCCAGGGAAGATCTGGAAGAAGGCTGTTCTTTCGGTGACTATATCGCGTTGCAAATAAAAGATACCGGATGTGGCATTGATGAAAACGTCATGGGCCGGATTTTTGATCCCTATTTCACAACCAAAGAAGTCTCCCAGGGAACAGGGCTGGGCTTAGCTTTAGTCAGCAGCATCGTTAAAAAACATAACGGCATAATAAAAATTCACAGCCGGGTCGGTAAAGGAACGGTTGTTGACGTTTTTTTTCCGGTTTTCAATGCGGCCCTGGATACATTCACAAAACCGGAATACAGTATAAAAGAATTAGGCGGAACGGAACGTATTCTGCTTGTTGATGATGAACAAGGTATTCTGGATTCCACCCAGCAAATGCTTTCCAATATGGGATATACCGTATCCGGTTTTTCTGACAGCATATCTGCTTTTAAGGCTTTTGCCAAAGAACCGGATACCTTTGAAGTGGTGATTACCGATATGAGCATGCCCAATATGGACGGCAGGGTATTGTCGGAAAAAATTTTATCTCTTAGAAAAAATATACCGATAATCCTTTGCACAGGGTTTCATGAAACATTTACTGAAAAAGACGCTGCTAAAATGGGTATTCGCCGATATCTCCACAAACCGGTTCCCATAAAAACTTTAACATTGGCCATTCGTAAAGAATTAAGCCGGCTCGGAAAGGACCATGGAACAAATTCAAAAAAGCATATTAATCGTTGATGATGAAGACTATATCCGTCAAAGTTTTATTGACTATTTTGAAGACCGGCATTGGCTGGTTTTTGATACGGAAAGTGGGGAGTCTGCACTTGAACTGCTTAAAAATCAGGCATGTTCAGCTGCCATTGTAGATATTCGTATGACTGGAATGGATGGGGAAACATTTATCAAAAACGCATCAAAAAAATATCCTGATATGAGCTTTGTCATCTGTACAGGCTCACCTGAATATAAAACATCGGAAGATATTCTTCGACTCCCCAATATTGCAAATCAGGTTTTTGGAAAGCCCGTGATAGATATTGATAAACTGGAGAATACAATCAAAGAAATGATAGGCCCGCAAAATAACGATCTTGCAATCAAGTAGCATGCGGTCGGTATCACCTCATGCTGTTTCAATCCGCCCTGACCCTTAAAAAAGAGGCGAATTTCGGAACTCCGTTTTTACTGAACCCATAATATTTAAACGTCACTGTTGCCCCAACGACAGGTGGATTGTTTCGAACCAAATCCGTAAATCCGGTCCCTAATTTAAAAATAACGCCGTTTTCCAGTTTCAACGTAAGTGATCCCATGGCATTTTTATATTTGCCTTTTCCCTTGTTGATCGCAATGACCACGCCTTCCATATCCCGGGCTTTTTTAACCTTGAGGAGGTGGGCGCTTCTGCCGGTTTGGTAGGGTATATTGGGATTTTTTACGATAACGCCTTCACCACCCCTTGATTCCACTTCCAGGAAAAAACGGTTCAGGTCCGATTTATCTTGAATCAAAATCTGCCGGATCACCTTGACATGTGTGGCGGGATGGGATTTGAACCACTCTTTTACCCTGTCAAGCCGGAGAAAAAATGTCCCTTTCTGGTTAGGCGCTTCAAAAATATGGTAATTGATTTTTTTCCACCCCGGGCCGGGCTTGGCATCAAGCACCACAGACTGAATAAATTCAAAATCCTCTTGTTTGCTCCACAACTCACCATCCAATTCAAACGCAGGAAAATTTTTGATGAACCATGGCGGCGGGTGCAGGGGAATCCCCTTTCGGGTCAACAGACGACTGCCGTCCCAGTATCCCCTTATCCCATCCAGTTTTTCACTCATTACCCAGCCCTTAATGTCTTCTTTTCCGGTATACGACCGGGCCTTTTGCAAAGGTAACGCCTTTGCCTGGCAAAAGGCACAAAAAAAGAGGCCCACCATCGTCCCTATTAACCATATCCTGATCACTTTGCGATAAATATGATTGGTGAAATCAGACACATGCCTCCCTTGTTTAGGAATTGATAAGTCGCCATCAAGGCCCGCCAACAGAAAGCATAGTTATAAAAAACTTTCAAGGCCTTCCATTGCAGCCGCCGTTGTCTTTTTGCTCTGCTTGAACCAGTTCGCTTCCTGTTCACTCAGCTTAAGCGGCAGGCCGCTTATGATTCCCTCTCCGCCTATTATATAAGGCATGGAAGTAGAAACCCGAAGACTGCCTGCATCCGACGTGACAGGCACTGAGACGGTAAGCACGGATCTCTGGTCATGCAGCACCACATCAACAATCTTTGCTATGGCGCTTCCTATCCCGTAATAGGTGGCTCCTTTTCCCTCAATGATTTCATAGGCGGCATTTCTCACCCTGTTATCAATATCGGTCTTTTCCTTTTCTCCCATGCTGATATTTTTAAATTCGCAGAAGTCATCCAGTTTCATGACACCCACGGTAACAAGAGACCAGGTTAAAACTTCCGAATCACCGTGCTCACCAAGCACATATCCATGGATATGTTTTGAATCCACGCCTGTATATTGGGCAAGCAGCGTTCTGAACCTTGCAGTGTCAAGCATTGTTCCGGTACCGAACACTCTTCCGGGCTTAATGCCTTTTTGAGACGCATAATAGTCAGCAAGGCTTGTCATTATATCGAGCGGGTTTGTTGCTATAACAAGGATGGCTTCCGGTGCGTTGTCCAGTATCCGGCCTGTGACCTCTTTAAAGACAAGGGCATTTCTCTTAAGCAGGTCCAGCCTTGTTTCTCCCGGTTTCTGGGATACGCCCGCCGCAATGATTACTATCTTGCATCCCTCAAGATCGGCGTAAGACCCGGACTTAATGTTTAACGGATAAGCAAAGGGCACAGCATGAGTAAGGTCAAAAGCTTCAGCCTCTGCACGTTTTGAATTTTTATCCACAAGAATAATCTCCCGCCCCACAGCGCTCATCAACATGGCATATGCCGCGGTTGATCCGACCATTCCGCTTCCAACTATTCCAATTTTCATATTAATTACCTCTTACAGTTATTGTCAGATTTAAGCTTCAATATAATTGGATCAAAAGAATATGTTTATGGGTACTTTCATGTATTCACGCCAAAACCGTCCACTACTTTTGCCCTTTTTTATCATTTAGGTAAGATTATCTGGATAATATATTATACCTTGAAAATCTTCATGACCCAGATAAAAAAGAAAGGAGCAAAGAACAACACAAAGACCGTGGTTGCCGTAATACCGCCCAGCACGCCGATGCCGATGGCATTTTGCGCTCCCGAACCAGGACCGACAGCAAAGGCCAGGGGCATGACACCCAGAATAAAGGTCAAAGACGTCATCAGAATCGGCCGCAATCTTTGCTTGGTGGCGTTTACCGCAGCATCATAGGCCGATATACCCTCTTCAAAATTTGTTTTTGCAAATTCAATGATCAAAATCGCATTTTTGGCCGCCAGGGCAATTGTCATCAGCAGACCGACCTGGAAGTATACATCATTCGCCTGATCGGTGACCCAGGTGGACAGCGTGGCACCGAATATGCCAAGGGGCACGGTCAGCATAATCGCCACAGGGATGGCCCAGCTTTCATAAAGAGCGGCTAATGCCAGCAATACAGCAATAGTAGAAATGACATAAACCAGCCAGGCCTGCCCCCCGGCTTCTTTTTCTTCATAGGATAATCCCGT